>LVBU01000589.1 GCA_001603185.1 Thermotogales bacterium Thermo_02
GGCGAGACCCGATCAGGTTGCTGCTCAATTTAGTGGTCTTCAAAAGTTGATAACCTCCCCGTATCTGCCGTGGACTCCGTTTGTCAGAGCAATCATGGGTGAAACAAGAGATATCTTAGTTTTCATGGTGTATTCCGTTTCAGTCTTTATTTTACTGGAGTTGCTGGAAGTCTTTGTATATCCCGGAGTTCTTCAAAAGCTTTTGACAAGACCTTCGGGTTCAAGAAAAATCTCGAGTAGCACAATTGACGGAAGATCCAATGCATTCTTCGGCATCGTCAGGAAGGATTTCCTTTTGCTCTTGAGAGAACCGAAGTTGACATTTGCCATTCTCTATCCATCGCTCTTCGTGCCGGTAGTTGTGATCGTTAATCCGACTCTGTTGAGGAGTTTCGGACTATTGCAGCTTCTCGGTCTCATTGTATTCCTCTTTAGCAATTACACTACGGTCTCATCGACTGCACTATTTGCTTTTGAAAGGCAATTGGGTGATAATTCTCTTCTGTACCCCATAAAAAGATTAAAGACAGTCATATCGAAGGTGGCAATTGTGAGTCTAATCTATTCATCGATTATCCTCATGGTAGGCCTGTACGTAGCTTCAAAGGCTTCTTTGTACGAAGGCTTCATACTGTCCTTTCTTGTTCTTATGATACCTACGATCTTCTCGCTTTCACTTCTGGGAGGTTATCTGGAGAAGAGTTTTGGAACGCAGGACACGAGCAACGTTTTCAAGGCCCTCAGCCTTGCCGGTGCTGTGCTCTCTTTCATACTTTCGACGATTCTTCCTGTCTTCTCTTCGCTACCGTTTGCCATGTACATTTCGGGTAGTATCGGCGCTTTTCTGGCCTTCTTAAATCTTTCGCCAGTTGTCCCGTGGACTTGGTTATTCGGTCTTGTAATCCCCATTACTCTCTGGGTGGGCATTGTATGGGCATCGCTCAGATCGCTATGCTATAATTTTGTCTGAATGAGGTTTTTGGAGGGATTCTTTTGAAAGTCCAGGATGTAAAGTACTTGAGCAGGAAGATTATGGAGACCGGTGAGACTCCTCTTCTTTGGGGTCATTTTGGGGTAGGTAAGACCGATCTGGCAAGAGAGATAGCCGAAGAGACAGGACGTGAGCTGATTATTCTGGTTATATCACAGATGGAACCGGGTGATCTCATAGGAATGCCTTCCAGAGATGGAGAAAGAACGCTCTTCCTGAGACCAGATTGGTGGCCCATCGAGGGTAACGTAGTATTGATGATAGATGAGGTCAACAGGGCTCACAGATCTATAAGAAACGCTATTATGCAGTTGTTGATTGATAGACGAATACACAATCACTTTCTTCCCGAAGGAAGCTGGATAATGGCTGCCGCTAATCCTCCCGATGAGGATTATGATCAGGTAGAACTTATAACCGATCCGGCATTTATGTCCCGATTCTTTCACCTTGAACTGACTCCCGATCCGGATGAATGGTTGAAGTGGTCAAAGACCCAGGCTATACCTGATTGTGTTATCACATTTATCAAAGAGTATCCGGAGTTTCTGTCGAGAGACACGATAGTCTCAATGAGGCTAGAGCTTCGACCCAGTCCCAGAAGCTGGTTCAAGTTAGGAAGAGTCTTTGAAAATCTTGGAGTCGATGAAATCGAGAAGTACGGTTATGTACTCGCTGCTGGTATGGTTGGACCCGAAGCTGCAAGGACTTTCATGAGCAAAATACAGGGAAGCCCACTTCAACCGTCTCCAAAGACGTTACTCCTTGAACTCGATGAGAATATGCTAAAGAGACTTTCAAGAGATGATATTTCCGGAACAAGTGCATCTGTTCTTAGAATAACAAAGCATCTATCTGAGCTTGATGAGATGCTTGTTCAGGAGTACTTTCAAATGGTGCCGGTTATCGCAGAGAACCTGCTGCGCATTGGAAGAGTAATACCAAGAGATTCGTTCTTCTCTATAGTTCGCCACGTTGTTCACCAGATGGAAGGAGAGAAGGGTATGAAGAGGGCTTTCTTCGAGAATCTTCTTGAAGAGCTTGCTATGGATCATGATGTAATGAAATTCCTTCAAAGGAGCGATTGATATGCAAGAGAGAGGATTGATGGAACGGGCCGTTTTCGAACTTGGTATAGACAGTCCATTCTACAACTTCCTGCTTCTCTTCATTGATAGAATAGCCTCTCCAGCAGTGAGGACGATAAAGCTCAGGGTTAACTCAAGAGGAAGATTTCAGCTCATCTATAATCCCGATGTTTTGAGAAGCAAACCTTTGATCTTCACCAAATCTCTTTTGAAGCATGAATGTCTGCACATAGTTAACGGACACATTTTGATCCCCATTAATAAGTCAAGAGAGAAGGCAATATGGGATCTGTCTATGGATGCGGCAGTGAATCAGTATATACCTGAACTGGATGCCTTAAGCATGCCCATGGACTCGCTGCTAATCGAAGGATGCTCTACTGACAATGAGAGATTCTTTGTTGGACCTCCTCAATCCTTACCGGGACAGACGGCCGAGTTTTATCACGATTGGGCGCTTGATTATATGAGAAAGAGCAATTCTATAGACCTCGAATTGCTTGAGAGGAACTTGGTCGGTGAAGACTCTCACGAAGACTTTGGAAACTTCGAACTCCCGAAAGAGTTTGTCGAAGATCTTCTAAAGCAGGTGATATCTGAGACCCTTGAGAAAGCGAACTCGGGTATTCCCGAGGGCCTCGAAGAGAAAATGAGACTGGTTCTAGATAATCCTGTCCTGGACTGGAAGAATATGATAAGGCGTTTTTTCGGTTCTTCAATGTATATAGGAAGATACAGGACTCCAATGAAGCCAAACAGAAGATATCAGGACCAACCCGGCTGGAGAACCGATTATGCGGCTAAACTCGTTGTGATAGTTGATACTAGCGGCAGCATAATAGAGGAGGAGTTCAATGACTTCTTTGGAGAGGTCGATTCAGTAGTTAGAGTGACAGACTCCAGAATCTGGCTTGTGCAAGTTGACGAAACTGTACAGAGCGTTATGAAATATGGAAAGGGTATGTGGAGAGACTTGAAGCTTATGGGCAGAGGCGAAACCGATCTGCAACCGGCAGTGGATTACTGTCAGGAAAGCCTGAGGCCCGAGGGTCTTTTGGTCTTTACCGATGGCTTTACAGATTTGCCTCATGTTTCAAGGAGAGTGCTCTTCGTTCTTCCAAAGAAGCATAATCCATCCTTTGCTGATGAGGCCAGATCAATTTACGGCAAGTCTTCGGTGGTGTTGCTAAAATGACATACTATTCCGGACCCCTGGAATTTGAAGGTAGCATGCGCGAGATATATGATTGTGTGAGTGACGGTTTCAAATCTGTAGGAGCGACGATCGACGAACGATCGGACAGGCTTGATAATAATTTCTCACACTTTATGACGCTTGTGGTTCAACCTGCAAAGACAGATTTTCCAGTTCTATCGATTTTCGTGGATGGTGAAGGAAGAGGTTTTACAGGTCTTTCGAATTCCTCGCCCTTTGAAACAGCAAGTGCTCTCTATAGATTCGGTAAAGAAGAAGTCGTTGAACTGAAAGAGGTATTTGGAGGTTTTTTCGGCACAGGTATCGATTTGAGTTTTCAAAGAGCGATTTTTCAAAATCCACTAAAGCTATACTTCCTCGCCTATTACGGTAACGAACGACTTCTGAAAAGGGAGATCTTAAAGGATTCCCTCAGAGGCAAAGACTACTTCAGATTTGCTGAGTCTGTCGACATGGAGTTATTGGACATCTGTATAGCAAACTATAGAAAATGGATAGAATTCTCGGAGGGAGAGGTCTTTGTCTTTCCTGTCCAGAACATTATTAAGATCGCTTTTGGACTTCCGAAGGCCGAAGAAAAGATCGACAGATCGGTAATTATTGAGCTATCAAGGTTGTTCAGATCAGAGGTTACCGCTAGGCACCGCGATTTAAGGATCTCAAGCGTTACTCCCGACATGAGAATAGACAGGCCGGTGGCGACAGTCTTTGAGATCGATCTAGCGGATTCGAAACGCATAATGAGAGAACTTTCAAGAATCTATGAATTCTACTCATACTGTGTTGAAAAGGCAGTGCAGGGCATGGTTTCAAC
>LVBU01000590.1 GCA_001603185.1 Thermotogales bacterium Thermo_02
GTTTTGAGGAGTTTTTTATTGGTAGCAACGCTTTTAGGATTATTTCGGCTACGCAATGTCCGGTAATAACCATTAGGCATGGTGCCATGCCGCGCGATATCCAAAAAATTATCTTGCCTATCGACGTTACTGCCGATACTCGTCAGAAAGTTCCCATTACCACTGAAATTGCTAAGGTTTTTGATGCCGAGGTGCATGTAATTGCAGTGGCTACCATGCAAACCGATGAAATTGATCTCAAACTCAACGCCTATACCAAGCAGGTTTGCAGCTACCTAAAAGAGCACGAGGTGCGTTTCCAAAAGGCAAGCCTACGTGGTGATAATATCACCGATATTACCATTGAGTATGCCCTTGATGTGAATGCCGACCTTATTAGTATTATGACCGAGCAAAACATTGCCCTTAGCGATTTTGTTCTTGGCAGTCAAGCCCAACAGATGCTGAGTAGAAGTCCAATCCCTGTTCTTAGCGTTACCCCCAAGGAGATATTTATCATGGGCAGCTTTAAAACTTACGGTAGCGGCTACTAGGCTTACCTTGATATTTTAGTGAGATAAACTTTACCGCCAAGTATTGCCACCGAATCGGTTGTAGTTATATTATAACCCTCTAGTTTATCCCATTCTAGGCTAACATCTGTAATTAACGTTGCCCTTGAGGTAACACGTGGATGGTTTATACAGTCAGTGTAGATGGTATACCCCTGCAGTAGTAGACTATCGAGTGTGGTATAAATTTTTTGTGGCTTAATGTTAACCTCCTTAACGATTAAAGGTTTTTGAATTTGCAGATATTCAAGCCTATTGATAACTT
>LVBU01000082.1 GCA_001603185.1 Thermotogales bacterium Thermo_02
ATCCTGGGTTCACTGATCGCCTATATTAGTATAAAAACTAAAATAAAGGGTAGAAAACTTCTCGAAACGATATCTCTGATACCTTACACAATTCCTGGAACTGTAGTAGCTATTGCTATGATACTCGCATGGTCTGGCGGTTTTGGAATCAACCTTTACAACACTTTCTGGATTCTCCTTGTCGCATATGTGGCTCACTATCTGGCTTTCGCAGTCAGGACTACTTCTGCTTCGCTCGAACAGATACATTCATCTCTGGAAGAGGCTGCCAGAGTTTCTGGAGGAAGCTGGACAACATCTCTGAAAGATATTGTGATACCACTTATCAGACCAGGTCTCGTTGCCGGATGGTTTCTGATTTTCATGCCCACGCTGAGAGAATTGACGATGTCGATACTGCTGTGGGGACCGCGCACAGTAACAATAGGTGTTGCAGTATTCGAAATGCAAGAGGCCGGTTATGTTCAGATATCGGCAGCCTTTGCAACTTTGCTTCTTATCATAGTTATCGCTGGCAACCTTCTGGTAAAGAAGCTTACCAGAGGCAAGATAGGAATATAGAGGTGGTTTAAGTGTCGGAAGTTATTCTGAAAGGACTTTCAAAATCGTTCGGTGAAGTGAATGTGGTAGATAATATTGATCTCGAAATAAAGGATCATGAGTTTGTTTCTTTTCTCGGACCTTCCGGTTGTGGCAAGACCACTACACTAAGGATGATTGCGGGCTTCGATATGCCGACCCGGGGAGAGATTTTTGTTGGAAAGAGGCTGGTTTCCTCCGTTAAGGAAAGGATATTTGTTCCACCAGAAGAGAGAAATGTCGGTATGGTCTTTCAGAACTATGCAGTATGGCCTCATATGGACGTTTTCAAGAATGTCGCTTATCCTCTGAAAGTGAAGAAGGTTAGACAGGCAGAGATGAGGGAAAGAGTAATGCAGGTACTGTCTCTGGTAAAACTGAACGGTATGGAGAAGCGGTATCCGCATCAACTCTCTGGGGGGCAGCAACAGAGAGTTGCGCTTGCAAGGGCGCTGGTGATGGAACCAGATGTTATGCTTCTCGATGAGCCTTTGAGTAATCTAGACGCGAAACTTAGAGAGGAGATGCGTTTCGAAATAAAGGACATTCAAAGAAGAATCGGGGTCACAATAATCTACGTCACACACGATCAGGCAGAGGCGATGGCTATGTCAGATAGAATACTGTTGCTGCACAACGCTGTTGTTCAGCAGCTTGGAGCACCACATGAGCTTTATGAGAAGCCCGGAAATCAGTTCGTTGCCGATTTCATAGGACTGATAAACTTTGTTAAGGTCAGGACTCATGTCTCGGGGGCGGGTTGTTTCGCAACTTTCCCAAATTCTCCCGACACTCCTCCATTGGAAATTGAAAAAACGTACCTGCTGGAAGGGAGAGACAGGGATCAGATCCTTGCTATAAGGCCCGAGAACATAAGACTTATCTCTCCCGATCAGAGTTTAATAAGAGGCAGAATAACGAAGAAGGTATATCTAGGCAATACAGTCGATTATCGAGTAGCTCTCGGAAAAGATGAGATCCGTATAGAAGCTTCACCAAGTTTAGACTTCGACACTGGTGAAGCTGTGGGAATGAAATTCGAGAGTTATGTACTTTTTGACAAAAACGATAGATAAACAAAGAGTCAAAAACGATGGACGTTTTCTGTCTGACAAGTTTTCAAAAACCGGTTCTTTGTGCTTGATTTCAGTAGACTAAAGAGAGCTAGACGCACTATAATGTAGGGAGCCAAAGAACCGGTCTTTTTTCTCTATCTTGACGTTCCTTCTCTGTTATCATAAGTTCGAAGGGTATCTTGAAACTCAACTTACCGACAACTGGTTTGAGACTGCCAAGAGACTCGTCCTGAGCGAAATTGAGCAAAGTGACACCGTCTTTGTAGGCCTCTTTGTGTATACTGCTGACGACCTTCCTTGCTTCTTTCAGATCCTCGTATTCTAGCATCAGGACATCCCAGGTTCTCAATTTGCTGTTCATTTTGGGTATCCTCACAAACGGAGATAGCAATCCCCGCCCAACAATCTGGAAGGCTCTCAGTCCAGGCGATAGCCTGGTGATTCCGAAGTCGTGTTCACCAGATGTGTCGAGTACAAGAGCCTGTGCACCGTGGCTTTTAAAGATCTTAATCCGGTTTTCCTCTATCATAGGCCTGAAGAGATTCATGTTTTCCGGGGCCAGATCGAGATCACCCTTCAAAGATTCGTAGAATTGGAAGACATCTTCCAAACGGGGTCTGTTATCAATTTCAATAGACCGATTTCCAAGTTTTCTAAGAACCGGGCAGGCATAGAAATTGAGCGTCGAAAGATACTCGAAGCCCATGTGTTTGAGGATCTTTATTGATGCGATGTTGTCTGCTTTAACCGCAGCATAGGCAAATCCGTAATCGCTGGGACCAAGCATACGTTCCAGTTCTCCAATAACTTCTTTTAGCCAGCGAGCGATCTTCATTCTGTAGCGAGGGTTTGTTCTGAGGCCGAAGAGGTAGATTCCCCTCATTATCCGCGAGTTGAAGTAGTAATCGTCAAAGGCCACACCTATGCAACCTATTATGTCGCCGTCTTCTTCCGCAATCATTATGAAGCCGTCTTTGAAGTATTTGAGGCGGTCAAAGAAATTCTCGCGATAGGCGACTACCCAGATGTTGCCTTCCTGAGCTGACTCTCTCTCGATCTTCAGTAGTCTATCGTTGTCTTCCGGTAATGCGAATCTTATATCCAAGACTCATTCCTCCGTTGATTGGCAAAGATACGAGTTGAACCAGTCAAGAATAGCCTTAAGTCTCTTTTCCCTGTGGATGGGTAGGCCACTGCGCGAAAGTTCATGTGTTTCTCCTGGAAAGAGTATCATTTTCGCTTCTTTACCCAGATACTTCAAAGCTGTGAATAACTGCATGGCTTCGGGTACCCAGCACCTGTAATCTTCAAGCGAATGTATGAAAAGCGTGGGTGTTTCCACATTTGGGGCGTAGGTTAGGGGCGACTGACGGAGATAGCCCTCAAGGTTTCTAAAGAAGTCCTCACCGATCTGATCTGGAGCAAAGAAGTAACCGATATCGGTGGTACCGAAGAAGGAAACCCAGTTAGAAATAGATCTCTGAGATACGGCGGCTTTGAAAGCATCCGTGTGTCCTATAATCCAGTTTGTCATGAAGCCACCGTAGGAACCGCCGGTTACTCCAAGTCTCTCCTCATCAACATAGTCGAACTCATTTAGCGTGTACTGAACGACCTCCATGATATCTTCAAAGTCGCGTTCTCCATAGTGGCCGCGTATATCGGCGAAATCAGTTCCGTAACCTGCGCTTCCTCGCGGGTTGCAGAAGATGACCACATATCCTGTTGCAGAGAGTAGTTGGAATTCGTGTATGTAACCATTGCCGTAGGCAGTCTTCGGGCCTCCGTGAATCTCAAGAACAGCAGGGTATTTCTTGCCCTCTACAAAATCTGCAGGTTTCATTATCCAGCCATCAAGCTGGACACCATCTGAAGCAGTGACTTTAAAACCCTCGGGAATGGAGAGCTCGCATTTATTTAACCAAGAGTTGAAATTAGTTAGCTTTTTCGTTTTGCCATTTCTTTGGGAGTAGATTTCCAATGGAGCCCAAGGTGTCATTTTCGTGTACAGTAGATCTCCCGAATCGTTGATATCAAAGCAATCTATACTGCCATCTGACAGGAGAATCTTCTCCACCCTTCCGTTATTATCCAGAGAGATGATCATCGAATCCGGTCCGGAAGTAACAACAGAAAAAAGCCTTCTGTCGCTAACACGCATTGTCTTTCCTGGAACACCTCTCACATCGCTGTTAATGGCGTTGCCAAAGTAAAGATCGAGATCCCTGCATAGAACTTTCATCTCTTCCGATTCAATGCTCGCAAAACAGAAATACGGATTGGTGGGAAAGCCTTTCTCAAAATCGGTAATCAGCAGGTACAGCTCACTATTCGAAGCCCACAAACAGTGATAAATGGAAATCTGATCATCCCCGATGCGCGTCTTCTCGCCACTTTCGAGATCAGCAATGTAAAGAGAATTCCATCGAGGGCGTCTCTGCTGATCTTCTATAGTTATAACCGCAATCTTCTTTCTGTCTGGTGAAAGCTCAAAAGATTGAATGTTTCCTCCAATCGCTTCAATCAGAGCTAGTTTTCCATTCTCAACATTCATCTTGCAGAGATGGCCAACTCTATTCTCTGTGAAACCAACTCCATTCAATACGAAGGGTATTGAGTCTATTTCGTAAACCTTTCTGTCGGGAGGTTCTTCTTCAAGAGGTCTTTCGGGATTCTCACCGGGTCTTAGTTGAGTCACAAAGAGTATGTTCTTGTTATCTATCCATGAGACAGATGAGAAACCACCCTTTAGTACCTTGATGAATCGACTCTCTCCACCTTCAAGAGAAGATAGGTACAACTCCGATCCCTTAGTTTCACTGTTTCTCTTGGAAGAGAATACCATCTTCTTACCGTCGGGGCTTATGACGGGTGAGCTGTCCCCGTCACCACGAGTAAACTGTGAGACGCTTCCTCTGGTAATATCGCCATACCAGATGTTGCTCAAATAATTATTCTTACGCACGTTTATCTCTTTCTGAACAAACACGAAGTGTTTACCATCGGGTGAAAACTGCAGGTCCCCCACAGCGGAGTATTTGTGAATATCGTCGAGTGTTAGTTTTCTCAAGATTTTACCCCCTTTCTGAAGAGTTGGAAGATGGGCTAAATTAGGCATCTTCAAATTATCATATTATGCATAGATTGTACCAAAATACTCGAGAAACTGCTTAAACCCTTTCACGAGCAATCAGATGTTATTATAGTCATGGAGAGGTGAGTGAATTGATACTTGTTAGCCATTTTGATCCCTTCGGTGGACAGATAATTAATGCTTCAAGAGAGGTTGCGGTACTTCTGTCGTCAGTAAGAGACGATCTTAAGATTATCGAACTGCCGACAGCTTTTGAAGACTCGTCATTGCTACTTATCTCAGAATTGACGAAGGAAACGCCAGATCTTTTGGTTATGTTAGGTCAGGCTGAAGGAAGGACGCATGTCACTCCAGAGATGGTTGCAATAAACTGGAAGGAGTCATCCACAGAAGATAACAACGGTTATCTGGCACGGGGCGAAAGGATCTCTCCCGAAGGGCCGGTAGCCTTCTTTACGGGTTTACCAGTAAAGAAAATCGTAGAAACTCTCCAGAGTGAAGGATTGCCCGTTTCTTTATCCCTTACTGCGGGATCTTTCGTCTGCAATTGCCTGTTTTTCAGTATTATGGAGTATATAGATGTCAATGGGCTCGATATCCCGGCAGGGTTTGTGCATATACCCTGTGTTCCGTTGCAAGCGGTCTGGAAACGTGCTCTTCCAACGATGGACGCTTTACTCTCCGCACGGATAATCTCGAGAATAATCGAGATCTCGATTGAGGAGAACAATGTATGTTAATTGGAGGAGCAAGTCTCAATACATTCTGGGAAGATCCCGAAGGCAATCTAGAGTCTATGGCCGGTTGCTTTGAAGAAGCAGTTGCTCTCGGTGTGGATCTTCTGGTATTTCCAGAGATGACACTCAGCGGGTTCTCTCTGGACACCTCTCGCACATACCTTGATAATACGGTGCACAGGGTGAGAGAAATGGTAGAAAGATTTGCTGTGTCGATCGTTTTCGGGTATGTTGAAAGGGAAGAGAGTGTCTTCTATAACAGTGCTTCCTTTATCTCACCGGGAGATAAGGTAGCCACATACAGAAAACGCAAGCTCTTTTCATACGGTGGTGAGGAAAAGAGCTATTCGCCTGGAAATCTCCCTCTTAGATTCTCGTTTCAAGAGCTTTCCGCTTCGCTAAACATATGCTACGATTTGCGTTTTCCCGAACTCTTCAGAGACAACATTCCTGTCGAGTTGATGATAGTGATCGCAAACTGGCCATCTCGGAGATCATTTCACTGGGAGACTCTTCTAAGAGCGAGAGCGATCGAAAACCAGTGTTTCGTCCTGGGTTTGAACCGTTCAGGAGAGGATGGCAATGGAATCAAATATGGAGAGTCGAAGTCTATGCTCGTAGATTATGATGGAGCTGAGATAGATTACTCGTGCGGCAGTTCAATTCATGTATGGGAAATCGATACAATAATGCTGGAAAGGCTGAGAAACTGGAGACAGATGTTCACTGCTATCAGAGATATCTAGAACAGTATAGTACTTCTCCGGATCAGACTTGGTCTGACGTCCGGACTCCACGATCTATATCCTTGATGCTCTGAAGTACTATGATTTTTGAGGAGGTTGAACCATGAAAATACTGGTTGTGGAGGACGAAAGGGACCTGGGTATACTGCTGAAAGAAGTCCTGGAGCAAAACAGCTTCACAGTTGAACTGTCAGGTGAAGGTGAAGAAGCCCTCTATATGGCGACTGAGATGTCTTTCGATCTGATCATACTGGACGTTATGCTGCCGGGGATATCCGGCTGGACGGTCCTCCAAAAAACACGCCAAAGAGGTCTGAGGACACCTGTTCTGATGCTTACAGCTCTTGATGCTGTCGATTACAAAGTCAAGGGATTCAACCTTGGAGCTGACGACTATCTTCCAAAGCCATTCGATATGAGAGAGCTACTGGCCAGAGTTAGTTCGCTTCTGCGAAGGTCAAAAACCGGAGGAACTCTGACTAATGATCTCAGATGCGGTGATCTAGTTCTTGATCTTTCGAGCAGAACTGTTAGTATAGCGGGTGTTCCTGTTGAATTAAGAAGGAAGGAGTATCAGATTCTGGAATACCTTATGATGAACAAGAACAGAGTGGTATCGAAGAGAGAGCTTGAAGAGCATATATGGAGCGATGAAGAGGAAATCTGGTCTGATGTCGTGAGAAGCCATATAAAGAACTTAAGAAAGAAGATCGATAGCGTCTCGAAAAAGCGACTCATTAGTACTATAAGAGGACATGGCTATGAAATCAGTGACCGGTGAGGAACTATCGTTCAAGAAGGCCAGAATCAGGTGGAGTGCTTTCTTCACCGTCATGGTCGTCGCGATGGTTTCGGCTCTCTGCGCAGTAATTTTCGGTTTGTCGCTACGGTCAGAGAACAGAAGCGCTTTAGATTCTCTAAATCGAATTGCGGACAGAATCGAAACCAGAATAGGCAGAACTCCTGTAATGGCACTTGAGAGGGTGTTGAGGATCTATGCGGGCAATCCCGATATCTTCACGTATGAGGACGATTTCATAGAGTTTCTCACACTGTCAGGCGAAAGCATTCTTCAGCTCGGGGGCACTTTGGTCTCCAATATCGAGGCCGCAGAAGGCTTTACCAAGGCAACGGTTCTCGACTATTCGAACGAGCAAAGAGAGTACAGAATACTCACAAGATTAGTCAGAGGAGTTGCGGCTCAGCCGATAATCTTTTTACGGGTTGGAAGATCGATAGAGATTCTGAGCGATCGAATGAGAAGCCTTCTCTGGTCGCTGATAATGCTAGTCGCTCTCGCTGCAGCTCTTTCTTGGACAGTCGGAATGACACTTGCCGGGTATGTTCTTTCACCTCTTAAGGACAGCTATCAGAAGCTCCAACGCTTTACCGCAGACGCCTCACATGAGTTGAAGACCCCTCTCTCGATTATGCGGCTGGCTCTGGACATGCTCAAAGCTAAGGAACTGCCGCAGGATGTTCTAGATAAGATTAGGATGATCGATACGGCTACTTCGCAAATGCAAGCCCTGACTAGCCAACTGATAACTATGGCCCGGGTAAGGAACCTTAAGAGAGAGGAGCAGATTAAGTCAACGATCAATGTTAGAGGCCTTCTTGAAGAAGTGTCTGAGAGGCTTTCTCCTCTTTCTCTCAAGAAAGACATAAAAGTATATGTAGAATGTGATGAGGATCTGACTGTTCAGTCAATGCCAGATCTACTGTCGACGGCCATTGGAAATCTGTTGGACAATGCCATCAAGTTTAGCAACGAGAAATCTGAGGTCGTACTCAGGGCTTTTGTCGAGGGGGATTGGGTCTTCATTCAGGTAATAGACTCTGGACCGGGCGTGAAGACATCAGAAAGAGAGAAGATATTTGAGAGATTCTACA
>LVBU01000591.1 GCA_001603185.1 Thermotogales bacterium Thermo_02
AATATATGTAATATGACTATACGGGAGGAATTTGAATGAAGATCGCCATACCGATAATAGATAGCAAAGGGCTGGAATCCAGTATATCTGAGCATTTTGGTCACGCTCCGTACTTTGCTTTTGTTGTTGCCGAAAACAGAGAGATAGTATCCCATGAGATCGAAGCAAATCCCTTTGAAGATCACCAGCCCGGTCAGATACCCGAATACGTGAAGAGCCGTGGCGCCGACGTTATAATAACTAGAGGAATGGGAGGCAGGGCAAAGCAGTTCTTTGACTCGCTTGGTGTTCAGGCTTTTACGGGGGCAGATGGGACTGTCAGAGAGATAGTGGAGACATACCTCAAGGATTCTCTGCAGAGTAAGGACTACGAGCCTTTAGATCGTGGCCAGCATCATCACGGCTAGGCCAAGAGAATGTCGCAAGAACTTCTCCAAAGGTCTTTTGGAAGAAGATTAGCCGGTGTAGATTATACCGACCGAGTGGGAGCCTATGCCGTCATCTTCGACGGGGAGGGAAGGATAGCAGTGGTGCAGACCTCGACAGGTTACTTTCTTCCCGGTGGCGGGATTGATCGAGACGAGACCCATGCGGAGTGCATAAGGAGAGAGTGCCTTGAAGAGACCGGTCTGGCAGTAGAAGCTGATGCTTTTGTTTGTAAGACCGACAAATATCTCTGGTCGGACACACTGAATTACTACATGCATGGTATAAGCTACTTCTACCTGTGTAAAATCGCTGGTTCCGTAGAGGCTCCTGTCGAGGCCGATCACGAACTCTTGTGGTTGACTCCTGAGGAGTGTGTCGAAAGGCTATTCCCTGAACATCAGGTTTGGGCAGTAGAACAGGCAATCATCATCGCTTCGGGAGGTTTGAGAGCATGAGAGGACAGAGAATGGGCATGGGAAGACCCTGGATAGAGCTTTATCTATTGCTGCTTATAGCCGAAAAGCCCGCTCACGGCTATGAACTATCGGCCAGGCTCGACGATTTCGAAGTACCGGTCTTTGGTGTCGGTCAGATGGGAAATCTATACAGAGTTCTCTCTAATCTTGAAGAAATGGGACTTATAATCTCTGAATGGGACACGGAAGAGACCGGTCCGGCAAGAAAGATCTACAAGATAACGACTCCCGGCCTCGAATATCTAAAGAACGCGGAGATCAGAATAAGACGGTTCAGAGAGAACATCGACGGTTTTCTCAAAAGACTGGACGGACTGATGAAGATCTAGCAGATATCTACCTTCTGTACATACTTGGCTTGCAGAAGCTCTGTGGCTTTACGCCAAGAGGTTTATGCTTTTCTTTCTAGCAAATACACAAGTTGCTATTAGCACCTATGGCTATTCGCTAACCATTATAAATAAGTACTCTTACTCTTATTCGGAAACATACTCCGCAGATTCTTTGCTTCAGCTCATCAGAAGAAAAATCCAGTGTTGTAACGTCAGACAAAACTAGATGGTTTTAGTCGAGTTAGATGGGCTGTCATCGACAATAATCGGACGGGAAGGGATTTTCATAATTCTTCTCAGTCATATATAATCATAAAT
>LVBU01000592.1 GCA_001603185.1 Thermotogales bacterium Thermo_02
TGATATATAATACTCCTATCATACATTCTTTTGGGGAGGTGCGCTTTCAAGTGAAGAGCTTATTGATCGTCATTATTCTATTGATTGCTTCTGTAAGCGTTTTTGGAACTGATTTCGAGACATTGCACGAAGAGTTTGTTCAGATTAGGTCGATGCAGGATTCTCAAAAAATGAGCGAGTTTATTTTGAAGATGGAAAAAGAGAACCTGAAAGAAATAGAAAAACTGACACTTCTGGCAGACGCCCATAGGGAATACGCGAACTGGATTGACGATAAGAAGGTAAGAGAGGCCCATTACAAAACATCTAGAGAACTTGCCGAAAGAGCAATAGATATGAATTCGAAATACGGAATGGCGTACTATGTAAAGGGCGCATCGATAGGTCAGCTGGCACAGATGGCTGGAATTCTGCAGTCCATGTTCTTGATCACCGATTTCGACAAGAGTATTGATAAGGCAATGGAATTGATGCCCGACAGTCCTTTTCCCTTTGTCGCTAAGGGTATGAGAGATAGAGATACTCCGTGGCCCTACAGAGACTATAACAAATCGGAGAAGAGGTTCTTGAAGGCCATCGAGAACGATCCGGCATATATAAACAGTTATTATGAGCTGGCTCTCCTTTACGAAGTCTGGAAGAAGAAGGATCTCGCCGCCACATACTATAAAAAGGTTATTGAACTCGATTTGCAGCCGGACTTCCTGGTCCAGGGACAGGAATCAAAAGAGAAGGCGGCGAAATGGCTTAAGGACAACGGCTATTGATGCTGGTCTACAGAGCAATCTTTTCTCTGATACCGCTTTTCTTGATGCCCCTGCTGAACTACTCTATGGCAGATACGATAATTGTTGTAGCAGTAATGCTCGTGGGAGTCCTTCTGGGTCAGAAAAGCCATAGAGTTTCGAGAATACAGAACCTGACATATGTCCTGTTCTTTGTTCTTCTGGTCATAGGCTACTTGCAGGACAGAGCAGCTACTCTGTACCGGAATCAGTTGGTCTTACTGGCCTTTGCACAGGGAGTCTCCGGTTTTTACGGATTATTCCATCGGAACAAGTATCTGTCTATTGCTTTTGCGATAAGTTATTGGATAATGGTAGGGACTGTGCTCGCTCAAATATCTTTGAACAGACTTGGAACTNNGGAGAGAAGATTTAGAGTAGGAGTAGTTCAGTTCAATTCAAAAAACGATGAACCCGGTGAAAACCTCGAGAAGGCGGTTAACTATATCGAGAATCTAGTTGAAGAGGAGACAGATCTCATTCTTCTTCCCGAGATGTTCAACAGTGGTTACGGAGTAGACGAGAAGACGGTATCTTCTGCGATCGGTATGCAGGAAGAGACTATAGAAACTCTCTCTGCGATGTCTGATTATAATGATATTACCATCGTGGCAGGTATTATCAACAAGACCGGTGGAGGACTGTATAACTCTTCAGTTGTTGTGCAGCCTTATAGCGACCCCGTTTATTACAACAAGACGCATCTCTTTCGAGATGAGAAGAAAGTCTTCAGCCCCGGAAATGCGCTTAAGACTATTGAGTTCGACGGTATTAGGTTCGGCCTGCAGCTGTGTTATGAGATCGGATTCCCGGAAGTCTCCAGAAAACTCTCCAGAGAAGGAGCGCAAGTCCTTCTGGTCCCGTTTGCTTTTGGCAAAACCCGTCGTTATATCTACGATATCGCAACGAGAGCCAGAGCCATTGAAAACGGATGTTACCTCGTCGCCGCAAGCCAGAACGGCAGTTGTCCATCGATGGAAATGGTCGGTGAGAGCCGTATAGTATCGCCTTCGGGAGAGATTCTGTGCAGTTGTGGAGATGGTGAAGGCTTTTGCTTTGCAGATATCGATACGAAGAAGATCGAGAGATACAGGTTCAAGGAGTCAGGGGATTCGCACGGTTATTTCTCGAATTTCCGGGACGATCTTTACGGGTGAAAACTGGTTGACAGGACTGGCTTCATGATATAGAATAAAAAGCGTCAGAGGGCCGTTAGCTCAGCAGGCAGAGCGATTGATTCTTAATCAATAGGTTGCAGGT
>LVBU01000593.1 GCA_001603185.1 Thermotogales bacterium Thermo_02
AGAGCCGTTCTTGAATCTAATAATCGCGGCTCCGAAATCTTCTGTTTCTATATATGAGTGATTGTAGTTTTCAGTCATTGCGAGTATCTCTTGAACCTCTCCTCCGAGCATCCATTGAAGGAGGTCAATATTGTGGGCACACTGGTTCATGATCGTGCCGCCATCCATTGCCCAGGTTCCTCTCCAGCTTGCCTGTTTGTAATACTCTTCGTTTCTGTTCCAGAGAATTCGGGCAGTGGCCGTGAATACTCTGCCGAATTTCCCTGTGTCTATTGCCTTTCTAAGTTCCTGGACAGGCGGATTGAACCGGTTCTGAACGCAGACACCGAGCTTCAAGTTTTTCTCTCTTGCAAGACTTATCATCTCATCCATGTGGTCTGTGGATAGGGCCATCGGCTTTTCGACGAGAACGTGTTTGCCGGCCGAGAGAAAGTCGATTGTGTTTTTGTAATGGTTGCCGCTCTCGGTTGCGATTGTAACGAAGTCGATGTCTGCAGCGCACAATTCGGAATAGTCTGTTGTTATAGTAGGCATACGCTGATCGTTGTAGGTTGTGGGTTGTGAGTTGTTCGTAAAGGTTGGAGCTTTTTCCCTACAACGTACAACGTACGACATACAGCGGTTCTTGTATTCCTCTGCAGCTCTCTCGGCCTTTTCTGGTACGAGGTCGCAGACTGCAACTAGATCGATTAGATCACTGTTTGCAGCGAAGGCCTCTATGTGCTTCTTTGTTCCTATTCTTCCGCATCCAATAAGGGCAGCAGTTAGCTTTTTCATATGGTCACTCCAATCAATTTGGGGTATAGGGTCTGGAGTATAGGGTATGGCAAGACCATATACCTAGGGTCAACGGATTCTGTCTTTCTTAATAGCTCTTATTAATGCTCTAAGCATCTTGTTTATTCTTGTACATTTCTCTATTATCAACTCACTCTGCTCGCTGCTTATATAGTCCAGCCTTCTCGCCAATTCAGTTTGGGTTATCAGTTCTAGAAGTGACCCAAGGGCGATATAAAGGAAGTTTATATACTCTCTTGAGTGTTGCCTCCCATTTCCTTCTGCTATATTGGACGGAATGGAGACCGATGCTCTTCTCATTTGATCTGTAAGCCCAAACATCTCCGACTTGGGAAGTGCCTTCGTAACTTTGTACACGTCTTCAACCAGATCCATGCTGAGATTCCATACATCTAGATCACGAAAATCCATTGAAGTCACCTCTTATTACACTAAACATTGTGTGTTGGTCGGAACAAAGATCAGTTCATCCAGACCCCAGACCCCACACTCTATACCCTTATCTTTCAAATCACTTCAACGTTTATTGCTGCGATTCCCATTTTCTTGAGTACGTTTTTTGCATCGAAGATGTATTTTGCGTTCTCTACTATCATTTTGTAGTCTATGTTTTTCTTGTGAGCCGTCGTGATTATTACTGCATCGGCCTGTTTTATTAGTTCTTCTGCGAGCTGAGCTGTTTTCATCGTCTTTCCTTCCCACATAAACTCTGGAACGTATGGATCGACAACGGTGATGTGGGCGTGGTTCTTCTCAAGGTGTTCGAGCACTTTGAGTGCCGGCGATTCTCTCATGTCTTCGATTTCTTCTTTGTAGGCGATCCCCAGCATGACTACTTTCGCCCCGTTCATGCATTTGCCC
>LVBU01000083.1 GCA_001603185.1 Thermotogales bacterium Thermo_02
ATAATAAACATTATGATAGTTTTTCGGGACTTCCGGCCTGGGCTAAAAAGACTCTGGACGAACATAGAAGAGACAGTAGGGAATATCTTTACTCTCTTGATGAGTTTGAAAGTGCTCGCACGCATGACGAGTACTGGAACGCCGCACAGCTGGAGATGATCGTTACCGGAAAGATGCACGGTTATATGAGAATGTACTGGGGAAAGAAGATCCTCGAATGGAGTCGCTCTCCCGAAGAGGCCTTAAAGATAGCGGTCTATCTTAACGACCGGTACGAACTCGATGGTCGCGACCCCAACGGTTACGCAGGGATCATGTGGTGTCTGGGAAAGCACGACAGGGCATGGGCCGAAAGAAAGGTCATGGGAAAGATTAGATATATGAACGACAGGGGCCTGAGAAGGAAGTTCGATGCCGACAACTACGTGAGAAAGATCAAAAAGCTGGTTCACTCACTTTGAAACCAGTCTGAAACCGTCAGAACGTCTTCTACAACACCGTCGGTGACTGTCTCGATCCTGACGACTACCGTGTAATCTCCAGGCTTTAGATCCTTCAACCCTATCGCTATTTGAGGATAGGTAAAGGCCTGGGTCACGAAGTCGTCTCTTCCAGGTTTGTGGAGCCTTGAGATTACTTCTATTATGTCATTTCTAAGAGTCACGCTTTCCACCTTAATAGAGAAACCACCGGTCGGCCTCTCGCCCCCTTTGATTACTATGACGGGAAGATCACCAACAAAGCGAGTACTCTCAAACGCACCATCGCTTATCCTTCCAAAGTCTGCACCAGACTCTTTCCGGTCTTCAGAAGAGACTTCGAGATAGATAAAATCTAGTTCCTTCACTTCAACCTCCCACTCCACGGCGTACGGTATTTCGATTCCCATTATTCTCAGACGGTACCCTGACGGAAATGCCACGATAAATGGATCGAGAACATAATAGAAGCCGTCTCTAGACAGCGATAATCTCCGCGTGTAGTTCTCAAGATCCGAAGAAATCTCAAGGTCCATTTGCATGGATTCTGAAACGTCGTCTGGCCTGAAAAACCAACCCCTGACAAGAATAAATACCCTGGAGGAGTCTTCTGTCGAAATCACAGAGTATCCAACGTTCACTGTTCTGCTGCCCGCTCGATTCTGCAGTTGAAGAGGTTGATCGGAGATCAGTGGGAAGAGATCAACTGAAAAACTAACGCCAAACAGGGTTATTGAAAAGAGAATTACCAGTACTACCGAAACCTTTTTCAATCCAACCACCTCCGTATAACCATATGACTGGAAAAGCAGAGCATCGGTTTTCTGCTTTGGAAGTGGTAGAAGACTGTCAACTATCTGCGACCAAAATTTTGAGCTTCCTTGCTAGATCTTCGTAGCTTCGGAGTCGTCGTTTCGTAACTCCGACAGTCCCTCGTACACAGGTTTCAATAGCTCGTATGATTCCTTGAAGAGACCGTATAGATCCATATAGGCCTCGTGTCGTTCCGGTTTAGGCTCGATTATCTCGTCATCCTTCAAAAACCTCTTTGTCTGAGAGAAATCGAAGAGGCCAGATCCGACACCGGCTATTATAGCCGCTCCCATGGAAGAAGACTCTTCGACATTGTCCGGTACCCTTATCGTCTTTCCAAGGACATCGGGTATTATTCGCCTCCAGTTTTTACTCCGGGCTCCCCCGCCTGTAAGTCTTAGCTCATCTATAGTCACGAAACTCTCGAGTGTATCCAGTATCCATTTCAAATTCATGCAGACCCCTTCGATTACTGCGCGAACTAGATCGACTCTTCGATGAGAAGCAGAGAGACCAATGAAGGTACCTCGCGCATCGGAATTCCATACGGGACTGCGTTCGCCAAGCAAATATGGAAGGTAGAGTATCGGTTCTCTGTGTCGGGCAGTATCCATAAGGATTCTGTCCATGTAATCGAACACATTCTCATTCTTCTCCCATCTGTCAGCTTCTTCGGCGTGGTAGAGCATATCCTTTATCCAGCCGTAGGAAGCGCCGGCGGCCTGCATAGTACCCGAAGGGAAGTAGAGGCCTTCAACAGCATGAGCGCCTGTGAATATCCGCATCAAGCTGTCTTGCGGAGGATTGTCTGAGATAACCGAGATCCACGACGAAGAACCCAGATGAAGATACGCATCACCCTTCTCGACTGCACCGGCTCCAACTGCAGCACTGCAACCATCGCCCGCACCTGCGATAACTCTGCATTCTCTGGGAAGCCCGAGATATTGGGCAACATCGGGTCTAAGACTTCCAAGGTTCTGTGTGGAAGAGACAATCTCGGGAAGCTTCTCTCGATCTATACCGAGAGCATCGATTATGCGAGAAGACCAGCTCAGAGAGTTTATATCAAAGAGATTAGTCATTACGGCATCTGACTGATCGGTGACAAATCGACCACATAGTCTCATGTTGATGAAGTCTTTGGCCTGCAGAAATTTGTAAGTTCGTCTGTAAGCTTCTGGTTCGTTGTCCTTCAGCCACGCAATCTTGAATCCTTGATAAGTAGGCGTTGTCCTCGTGCCGGTAATGGAGTAAATCTCTTCGAGGCCGATAAGGCTCTCAAGCTTGCGTACCTGTTTGCCGCTTCTTGAGTCGGCCCAGATAATAGGTCTTCTGAGAACATTCCCCGTTGCATCTACCGAAACCATCCCCATCATCTGACCGCTTATACTCATGGCAAATATACTTTGCGGATCTATACCGGTTCTGTGAATCAAATCCTCAGTGCTCCTGCAAAAGGCTACCCACCATTCTTCTGCGCTCTGTTCGACCATGCCCGGACCGGGATAGTAAGTGTTATAGGCCGCAAACGAGCTGGAGACTAGATTCCCAGTTTCGCTGAAGAGTGTAGCCTTATCACCGGTAGTGCCGAGATCGTGTGCAAGCAAATACTTCATTATTCTATCCCTCACTCTTCAAGATGCTTTTAACACTTCAGTTCCCATCCGGGTTCTTCGCAAGATATTCCTTATAGATACTTATAGCTTTACTGGAGCCAAATATGTCCGCTCCTGCATCGATGAACTGCTCAACCTGCGAGAGCCCCTTGATACCTCCAGAAACTTTTATCTTTTTTTCCCCTTGAAGGACTTCATAAATGAGTCCAACTTCCTCAAGAGTAACTGGTTTTGGCCCATAACCGGTTCCAGTCTTTACGTAATCGACAAAAGGCATTTTCATAAGCAGACTTGAAGCCCTGATTATCTCACCTGGCGTCAGGTATGGCGTCTCAATGATCACTTTGCAGACACGATCCTTAAGGAGCCCGGAAAGGTGTTCTATCTCTCTCTTGAAGTACTCCCAGTCTCCGGACTTCATTGCAGAGATATTCGCCGTGATATCAATATCTGTAACTTCAGACCCCAGCTCAAGACATCTGGCTATTGTGAAGGCCTTTACCTCCGTTGAATCGAAGCCTAGAGGAAAGCCTACTCCGCATGCGGCCCTGATACCCTTTCCCTTAACCCTTTCAACCACGATCTGCATAAGATACCAGGGAACCGTGATTGCTCGAAAGTCACATTCAATGCTTCTATCTGTGAAAGCCTCGATTTCAGCTCTTGTAGCGTTTGCGGAAAGCAACGTGCTGTCAAATCTCTTTGAAAATTTCTCGATTCTCTCTGTCATCCTGACTCCCCCGAAGATTTTACCATAATCGGGGCGAGCAATAATCCCGCCCCGAGCAAAAGATTGCAACCAGGCAAAAAAAGTGTCGTCTCAACATCCTATGATGTAGAGAGCCCAATACCTTCGGCCGTAAGATCAAAAACTCACTCATCAATTGTATTGTCAATGACGCTTTCTGGGCAACCCTTAAACTGGTACGCAATTCTAAGCATTTTGAAGAAAATCGGCGTAACTACACTCTAATTGCTTTTCCTTGCATCTCACAATCGAATGTGAGATCGCTCTCACAAATACTGTATGCATTATCATATAGTTGAAGCTCAGTACTGTATAAGGCTTTTTGTATGCGATAGTCTGATTGATCGACTGCAAGTACTGTTTGGAGAAGATCAGAGTTTTGATGAAGTAATCCTGATAACGTTATCAATATACGTAAGTTGAATGAGTGTTGGAAAGATATTCGGAAACTTGTATAGCGTCTATAAAGAGGTGTTTCTTGGTGAGTTCCACTCTAGATGACATAGCAAGAGTTACAGGACTTTCCAGAGCTACGGTCGCCAGAGTCGTTGGCGGTTACGGTCGCACTAGCGAGAAGACCAAAAAAAAGGTCATGGAGGCCGCAAAAAGACTCCACTATAAGCCTAACTCCATTGCGAGAAGCATGGTAACTGGCAAGACAAAGAACATCGGTCTGGTTGTCGGCGATATTCAGAATCCATTTTTCGCGACCATTGCCCGTTCCATTACAGATGTTATTGTTCCAGAAGGTTACAGTCTGATTGTAGCGAGTACCGACGAGAGTCTCGACGTTGAGAAGAGCTCAATCGACAGATTCTTCCAGAAGCAAGTAGATGGCCTGATAGTCGCACCCGTCTCAGCTAATGATAATGATCATCTCCGTGAATGCGTAGATGCAGCAATACCTCTCGTCATAATTGATAGAATCGTCGAAAACCTTGAAGTGGATACTGTTGCTAGCCAAGATGAAGAAGGCGGTTTCGAAGCGACCGAATACCTTATAAATCTAGGACACAGAAACATAGGATTCCTGAGTGATACTCTTGATATAAGCACGAATTGGGATAGATTGAAGGGGTATCGCGACGCGCTATCTGCTCACAAAATCACCGACTCTTCTTCTCGGATTAGAATGGGTGGCTTCGCTATTGATGATGCCTATAAAAGCGCAGTCGCCCTCCTGAGTCATAATAGAAATATGACGGCCGTCGTGACCACCAACAATTACATGGCTGCCGGTCTTCTGCTTGCAGCAAAGGATATGGATATACCCATCCCCGACAGACTTTCGATTGTGAGCTTTGATGATATTGTCTGGTTTGAGCTTACCAAACCACCGATTACCGCGATGGCTCAGAACACCAGAGAGATTGGTGTCGTAGCAGCGAGAAGATTACTCACGTCCATGGCGACAAAGCGAAAGACCAACGAGACCATAAGACTTAAGATGAAACTGATAGTAAGAGATTCATGCTTATCATTGAAATGATAGATCACAGG
>LVBU01000084.1 GCA_001603185.1 Thermotogales bacterium Thermo_02
GGATGTAGCTCAGTGGTAGAGCACCTGCTTGCCAAGCAGGGGGTCGCGGGTTCGAACCCCGTCTTCCGCTCCAGAAAGGCATCTTATTTTGAGATGCCTTTTTTGCTTTCTAGCCGATAAGAATATCGTGAGGATGTGACTCTATCATACCCGCCGCAGTTATTTCGACAAAGCGTCTTTTGGCCTGAAGTACTCCGACAGTTCTTGATCCGCAGTAACCAAAACCCGATCTTACGCCTCCGGCCAGTTGTTCGATTATCTCTATAACAGATCCCTTTGCTGCCACCATTCCTTCAACGCCTTCGGCCACGAGCTTTCTGGCCGAGACACCGTCCTGAAAGTATCGATCGCTGCTTCCGGCCGCCATAGCCGTGAAACTACCCATACCGCGGTAGGATTTGTATTCGGCGCCTCCGACGTTTGTACTTTTACCAGGTGATTCATGCGTTCCTGCAAAGAGATTTCCCATCATGACAGCGCTTGCGCCGGCCGCGAAGGCCTTAACGATATCTCCGGAGTAACGGATTCCTCCGTCCGATATGATCGGTATGTCGTATTCTCGCGCGACTTCCGAACAGTCCAGTACTGCCGAAAGCTGCGGATAACCTACACCGGCGACTATCCTTGTCGTGCAGATCGATCCAGGACCTATTCCGACTTTCACTGCGTCTGCGCCTGCCTCGATGAGGTCTCTCGTTCCTTCGGGGGTGACGACATTACCCGCGATAATCTGAAGAGACGCGTACGCTCTTCTGATGAGGCGAAGAACATCCAGAACCTTCTTCGAATGACCGTGAGCGGTATCTATAGAGAGCACATCGACTCCGGCTCTTACGAGATTAGCGACTCTCTCTAGGGTGTCGCTCCCGGTTCCAACGGCGGCTCCCACAAGCACTCGTCCGGCAGAGTCCAGAGAGCAGAGGGGATAGCTTTCTCGATCAATTTCCGTAAGCTTCACGCGTTCAACGTGTTCTGACTGCCTCTCTATTGAGAGATTCTTGTGGATAATGCCTAATCCACCTGCGAGTGCCATCGCGATTGCCATTTCGCATTCCGTAACAGTATCCATAGCTGCTGAAAGAAAGGGAGTCTTCAGATACAGAGTCTTAGTGACTCTCGAAGTTAGATCGACATCTCTAGGGAGAGTTTCGCTGTAATCAGGCACAAGAAGCAAATCATCGAAAGTGTACGCTTTCTTGAACATAATACCGTCATCACTCCCATTCTATAGTCGCCGGAGGTTTGTCGGTGATATCGAAGACAACTCTTCCGACTTCCGGTACCTGTGAGGTGATTCTTGCTGAGGCTTCCCTAAGCACGTCATGAGGAACTTCATACCATGAGGCTGTCATTCCTTCGGCGCTATGGACTGCCCGCAACGAGACCACGTAGCCGTACGCTCTTCTATCGCCCTTAACTCCAACGCTTCTCAATGGAAGAAGGACTGCGAAAGCCTGCCAGACCGACTTCAAGCCAGCTTCGTTAAGACAGTTGAGAAAGATAGCATCCACCTCTTTCAGTATTCTTGCTTTTTCGCGATCGATGTCTCCCAGAATTCTGACACCTAGGCCGGGACCCGGAAAGGGCTGTCGGTCAACTAAAGAAGAGGCGATTCCCAGCTCTCTTCCCAGAACACGAACCTCGTCTTTGAATAGCTCTCGAATCGGTTCCAGAAGACTCAGATTCATCTCTTCGGGAAGTCCTCCCACATTATGATGACTCTTGATTTTGTCTGAAGAGCGTGATGAAGCTGCGGACTCTATCACATCCGAGTATATCGTTCCCTGCAGTAGAAAATCTGCGTCTATCTCTTTGGCCTGCTTCTCAAAGACTCTGATGAAGTTCTCCCCGATAATCTTGCGTTTCATCTCGGGATCAGAGACGCCTTTTAGTTTCTCGAAGAAAAGATCTGAAGCATCTACCGTGATCAATTTCACACCCAGTGCCTCAAGCGTTCTTGGTACTTCGATCTCCTCATTTTTTCTCATAAGACCGTGATTCACGAAGATACCCGTCAGCCTATTGCCTATAGCTCTAGCCGTCAATACGGCGGCCACTGTAGAGTCCACCCCCCCGGAAAGACCGGCTACCACTCTCTTCGTTCCTACGATTTTCTTTATCTTCTCAATCTGTTCTTGGGCGAAGTCCGAAATTCTCCAGTCTCTTGAAACCTTACAGACATTGAAAAGAAAGTGAGCGATTAGATCCGATCCGAACTGCGTGTGATGAACTTCAGGATGAAACTGAAGAGCGAAGTTTCTACCGTCAGTAATACCGGCAACAATCCCTCCAACACTCTGCGCAATCACGCGATAACCTTTCGGAAGCCCCGTAACTTCATCACCGTGGCTCATCCAGGTCGTGATCCTTGATGGAACATTGAAGATTTCCGGCTCGGCGAAAACAACTCCTGTCAGACCGTACTCCGCCTTGCTGCCTTTAGAAACCTCTCCACCAAGCTGCTTAACCATCAAATGCATACCGTAGCAGATTCCAAGTACCGGTATTGAAGAGTCAAGGAACTCAGAAGAAAGACTTAGGGCATTAGGCTCATATACACTTTGAGGGCCACCGGAAAGAATCAGGCCTTTCACGTCACTATCGACTCGAACTGAATCAGCTTGTTCCACGGTACAAAGGACTCCTAACTCTCTGATTCTTCTTGCCAGAAGCATGGTGTACTGAGAACCATAATCGATAACTACTATTCTATCCATCATTCCTCCTGTACAAAAAAACCCCCATTCGGGGGGTGTAGTATAGCAAAGCCACCCCGTAGTCGAAAGGTTAAGGCCTTTCGGTAGATACTTCCTCGCCCATCCTCGGAATTATACGGATTAATGGATTTTATCACGTGCAAAATCGCACTTCACTACGAGAAAGTGAACGCAGACAAGTCAAAAAGAAGCTTTCGCTTACTGACTTTCGGTAAAAATGCTCTTGAAAAGCCAGGACAGACAAAGCGCTTTATGATTTTCCTGAAATAGAAGGATACTTATGGCTAAGAATCTAAGGTTTCAGAATCCATGTTTCAATTCCCGTATGAGGTTACGAGAACCCATTACTCCTAACCATTGTGTAAAAAGATGACTTCGGTTTGCATTGCGAACTTAAAATGCGTTATTATTGCTCATTCCTCTTTTCCATGCGAGGGATTTGACAGGTGAATCGATTATATGGTCTTTGCGGAAAAACACTTGCTATGCTGGAACCTCCTAAATCCGTGTAGAAAGAAAGAGAAGAGTTGCCGCTTATCCCTGCCAAATCCCTTGCTTTATTGAACCAAGTAGTCTCCTGAATGGACTTCTACAAAAGAGAAAACTGTGTTACTGTCAGCCCGAAGTGATACAGCTCATCTGTGCAAGAGTTGCTCTGTCATCCTCTTCAATTCCTATAGGTTTTCGTTTCCTTTCTTGCTCGCTTCTTTCAATTCTCTTTCTCTATTCTTTGCCTTCTTAGCAGCTTTTGTCTTTGCTTTCTCGTACATGTCCTCAATCCATTGATCAACGGGAGCCTTCCATTTCTCAGCTTCATTTGGCATGTTCTTGAGTATTGTCCTTGGATTAATTCCCAGTTCCTTTGCCATGGATATCGTTTTATCATTGAGCCTGCACTTTTTCTTGACATATTCCCATTCTTCCGTCTTTTTCTTGTTCGCCATTATTAACCTCCAGCCGTTGTCGTTTCTTAAGTCTAGCTGATCCGTATAGCCAAGTCAAAACCTTGTAGATCATGCGGTGAGACAAGATAATAGATTTCACCACTCTTGATAGCAAAGACTTTCGATCTCGAAGCAATGACGAAGGCCTTCGAACCATTTCGCAATCTGAACCAGCCCACTTTGTAGAGACCCGTCGATGCGCCGTTGGTTTTTGCAACGGATTCCAGGTCTTTACTGCTATTTCAGTCGATTATTCCGATCATCTGCGCAGTCTCGTATTCAACTGTCTCAATACCGTATGGAAGTGCCCTGATAACTAACCTATCACCTTCAAGCTGTACACTGTTTGCGAAAGGGAAAACGATGGCTTCCATCCTAGACCTCCGTTATTCAGTTATTAGCCCAAATATATCACAGATGCCTATATGCTGGGGCAGTCTCGCCGCATTTAAAGTGTTATATAAACCAGATGCTGATGCTACAATCAAAGAAGAGGAGATGAAATGTGCGGGAGAAGATGTGCGGTTTTCAAACACGATGGTCTGGTGAATTATCGAGAAGGACTGATCATTCAAGAGCGAGCTCTTGAACTTGTTCGGTCCTCCAAAATAGACGGAATCCTGATCCTTCTCGAACACAGACCCGTAATCACTACCGGTAGATCGACCGGAACGGAGAATCTCCTGGTCAGCACTGACGAATTAAAGCGACAGGGAGTAGAATTCTACCGGTCGAATAGAGGAGGAAATATAACCTATCATGGACCGGGCCAGATTGTGGGCTATCCAGTCCTCGATCTTTCCAGGTGGAAGAAGAGCCTTCCGTGGTACGTGAACCGTCTTGAAGAGCTTATCATTATGGTTCTGAAAGATTATGGTATAGAAGCCGGCAGAAAGAATCATTATAGAGGAGTATGGATTAATGATCAGAAGATCGCCGCCATTGGAATCGCTGTCAACAGATGGCTTACTTCACACGGCTTTGCTTTCAACGTGACCGTAAACAAGGATCACTTCGCACTCATAACTCCTTGCGGGATAAGTGAGTTCTCGATCTCGTCAGTAAACGACTTTGTCGATCAAATAGTCTTTGATGAGGTAGTAGATAGTGTGAAAGAAAAATTCGCCAATGTCTTTGAAACTGATCTTGTTGAAGTTTCCAAAGAGTGGCTGGAGAGGTGATTGTGATACATATGGCAAAGCCTGAATGGCTAAGAGAAAAGCTTGCAATAGACAGAAGTCGCCTTGGAGAAGTGAAAGCCGTTTTGCGAAGCCTTTCCCTTCACTCGGTATGTGAGGGCGCTAAGTGTCCCAATATTGGAGAGTGTTTCGCTTCGAAAACGGCGACTTTCATGATACTGGGCGACACATGTACCAGAGGCTGCCACTTTTGCGCGGTCAAGAAGGGGACTCCATCAACTATTGATGAAAATGAACCTGCACATGTCGCAGAAGCAGTATTGAAGCTTGGAATAGAGCACGTGGTGATAACTTCAGTCACACGTGACGACCTGGTCGACGGAGGTGCGGGCCACTTTGCAAAAGTCGTTACTGTCCTGAAGGAGCGATGCCCGGATACTACTATAGAGCTTCTTATTCCTGACCTTGAAGGCAATTGGGAAGCTATAGAGGAGATTGTCACGGCGCGTCCGGATGTGCTCAATCATAATATTGAGACTGTACCGTCGTTTTACGGACGTGTCCGTCCGGGGGCAATATACGAGCGCTCGCTCGAGCTCCTGAGCAGAGTCAAAGATCTGGATGCTTCTATAGTGACTAAGTCGGGGATTATGGTGGGACTTGGAGAGAGAGTCGAAGAGTTGTACTCGACTATGAACGATCTACTTGCCGTCGGTTGCAGCATGCTAACCATTGGTCAGTATCTCCAGCCGTCACATTCTCACTTGGCCGTTGCCAGATATGTCACTCCCGATGAGTTCGAGGCTTACAGAAAGACCGCAATCGAAAAGGGCTTTGCCTTTGTGGCCGCTGGACCGCTCGTCCGCAGCTCTTACCACGCCGCTCAGGGTTTTTCGAGTCTCCGGTGAACGACTGTTTCTGTGAGCCTTACTGCTAGAAGCTCTCCGGAGGACTAGACTCTAGAGAACCTCAGGAACTCCCTGCCGTCGTTATCGTAGTCTCTGAAAATAAAGGCCTCTACGGTGTGGTCTTTGTCTCTCAAAAACTCCACGCTGAAGTAACAGGGTATATAAGGTGGCGCAAAGGTGTAAAAGATATCTTTGATCGCCGGCCTGTATTCGAAATCCATTGTGTCATGGTGTGGATCGGTGTTTGAGAAAAGCAGGCCTCTCTCGGATACGGTCAGATCGTAGCCCGTTTGAACATCCTCGCAGAAGTAGCTCCCCGAGTATTCCGAAAGCTCGCCTTTGGAAAGCGGCTCAAGAAACGACTGGAATAGTTTCGGTTCTTGGTCGCCGATTATTGAAAGCGTCTCTTCCCGGAAATCCCGTTTGATCTCTCCTCTAAACATTTTGTCTCTTTCTTCGAAGCGGAGTCCTTGAGAAGGTGTGAGCGTGAAGATCTCTTCTCCGTTCATATTCAGCTTTAATAGGCCTTCGTCAACAAAGAGCCTGCAGATGTTAGCGTTCTTTCTTTCTGCGAACCACTTATCGCCGCTCTTCATCAGCTCCAACCAGTCTTCTGTAAGCTCTTCTTCGGTCTGTGGTTTGCTTTTTTGTCCCGCCGATATTGAACTGCCTTCCAGGATTTCGTCCGCTATGGCTTCGTATGTTTCAACTCCGAGCCTGTCGAGCATTTTGCGGAGGAAGTCGTTTCGGTTCGCGAGAATCACAACCGACAGTGATTCATCCGGTACCCTGTAAATAACCGAGTTGAATCCAAGACACCCTCCCTCGTGCATGACGATCGACTTCTCTTTTCGATTCGCCAGAAAGAGGCCGTAACCGTAATTGCATTCCTTGCCGTTGCCAAGAATACCCGGGGAGATAATCTTTCTTGACAGTGCCTGAGGATCTACCCCGAGCGCGTTTAGATGAAAATTCCGCTCCCAGCGCAGAAGATCGTCGATGCTGCTCCATAGCTGGCCGGCGCCGGCGCATTCCATGAGGTCCAGAGCGTTGCAGACCATTTCTGTATCTTCGACGGGTACTTTGAAGGACCCGGGATGCAGATAATTGAAGTTGCAGTAGCCGGACACTATATCCTTTGTGAGTCTGCTATTGTCGTCTCTGAAGAAAGTGTCTTCCATCTTGAGCGGAGTGAAGATTTCTCTTGTTGCGAATTCGTTTAACGAAAGGCCCGTTACTATCTCTACCAGTCTCCCGAGAAGGAAGTAGCCGGAGTTTCCGTAGCTCCAGCTCTCGCCGGGTTCAAACTGAAGCCATCGAAGTCTCTTAAGTAACGCATAGGCTTCATTCGAGGTGAGAAAATCGCTCTCCCTCATTCCCATAATGTACTGGGAGACGTCATAGAAATCGGGGAGTCCGTTTGTCATATAAATAAGGTCAGAGACTCTTATTTTCCGGGTGTGTCTGCCCAAATCCGGGAAGAAGTCTAGAACTCCGCGAGAAGTATCCAAAGACTCTTCTTCCAGCAGAGCAATGCACATTGCTGTGAATTGCTTACTAACGGAAGCAACATGAAAGACGCTGCTGTTCTTAACTGGAACCTTATGTTCAATATTGGAAAGACCCAGAGTCTTCTTGAAGATAACATCTCCGTCCTTCAACACACCGACCGCAATACCCACACTTTTGTCTTCCAGCACATTGAGCAGCGATTCGATCCTTTCTTCTAACAAGGAAACCCCCTCCCGATTCAGGATTGTATAAAAGTATAGCAT
>LVBU01000594.1 GCA_001603185.1 Thermotogales bacterium Thermo_02
GAACACAGGAGGCGACTCAATGCATTCTATAGCGATAATCGGAGCAGGAATGATGGGGAATGTCCACGCCAGAGCCTACAAAGGGATGAAAAAGCCGGTCGCGCTCTGGATAGTCGAATACATTGAAGAGAGAGCCAGAATCTTCTCTGAAAGGTTTGGAGCTACAATTACGACCTTAGAAGAAGCGCTGGATAACCGCGACATAGATATCGTAGATATCTGCACTCCAACTTTCACACACAGAGACCTCGCTACAAAGTCTTTTGAAGCGGGCAAACACGTTTTCTGCGAAAAACCGGTCGCCCTCAATCTTGCCGATGCCAGGGTTATGAAACAGACAGCGGAAAAGTTCGACAAAAAGTTCATGGTAGGTCATGTAGTTCGCTTCTTTCATGAGTACAGAAGAGTCAAGGAGATCTCCGATAAGGGCGATATCGGTAAGATTGTTATGGCCAGATTGTTTAGAGGTGGTTCCTTTCCAGCTCACGGCATCGATAACTGGTTTTCCGATATCGAAAGGAGCGGAGGAGTCTTCGTAGATTTGTCGATCCACGACTTTGATTTTCTAAAGACTCTTCTGGGACCAGTAGAAGAAGTGGAGGCAAGATCGATAGCCATTAGCGCAGACAGTTCAAGAAGAGACTTTGATCATGGAATGGCAATTCTTCGGTTCAAATCGGGAGCGATTGCACATGTTGAAGGAAGCTGGGCAGAACCGCCTAAGATGCCCGTGAGTTTTGGAACTGCTTACGAGTTTGTGGGAACCGGTGGAATGATTACTAACAGCTACGAAAGGGAAGTTACACTGAGACTTCAGACGAGCAGTAACCAGGGACCGAACTACTCACAGGAGAATCCCACCTTTTCTGATCCCTACGCGGAGGAACTGGAAGCCTTTGTTCGCTCCGTTGATGAGAACACAGATGTGCCGGTCAGTGGAGAAGATGCTCTAGATTCGTTGAGAATCGCCCTGGCGGCAAATCTATCCGCACGAATATGCAGACCGGTAAAGATCTCGGAGGTAGTTTGAGATGGTTAGAATCGGAGTTTTAGGAATAGCCCACATGCATGGATACAGCTATATAAGAAAGCTAAAGAAGAGAAATGATGCTGAGATAGTCGGTCTCTTCGACCACGATGCATCGAGGTCGACAAATGCCTGCGAAGAGCTTTCAATAAAGCCTTTTGAAGACCCAGCGTCGCTGGTAGATGCCTGTGATGGCATAATAGTCGCAAGCGAAAACTCAATGCACAGAAAATACGTTGAACTGGCCGCAGTAAACGGAAAACAGGTCCTCTGTGAGAAGCCGATTGCAACCAATCTTGAAGATGCTCAAGCGATAGTCCGGACATGCCGGCAGAACGGCGTGAAATTGCAGATGGCCTTCCCGGTTAGATATAGTGCGTCCGTCAGAAAAGCAAAGAAGATTATCGACGATGGGCTTCTAGGCAAAGTGATGTGCCTCACCTGTACTAATCACGGGAAGATGCCCGGAGGATGGTTTGTAGACCCGGTCCTTGGTGGTGGCGGAGCGGTCATGGATCACACTGTACATGTCGTAGATGTAGTCAGATGGCTACTGAACTGCGAGTTCACCGAAGTCTTCGCTGTTTTCGATACTTTGATTCACGATATTCCAGTTGAAGACTGCGGCCTTGAGATGTTCAGACTTTCGACCGGTCAATTCATGACACTGGACTGCAGCTGGTCAAGACCAAGATCTCACCCGTACTGGGGAGACGTGACTCTTCGCATAGTCGGTACCCTCGGTACGCTCTTCATAGACGTGTTCAATTCGAAAATCGAGGTCTATTCCAATCAAACGGGAACGCGCTGGGAGAACTTCGGCGACGATTTGGACTCCTTGATGATAGAAGAGTTTCTCGAAGTCACCTGTCAGGGAAGAGAACCCTTTACAAGCGGTATAGATGGATTGAAGTCTCTTACGGCAGTTCTGGCGGCATATGAGAGTCACAGAATTGGAGGCATCGTAACCATAGACCCGGATAGTTGAGAGATCAAGATTTCCTGATGCTGTTCACCATACCCTTGAAGACGACGTAAGTAGAATGGACTTCATACTGGGAAGCCATTGTACTGACGGTTTCAGAGTGTTATTCTTTGACCACGTAGATTATTTTGCTATAGAATAGAATATCGGCAAAACCAGAAGTGGATGGTCAGAGACTGTTCTTCAGCAATGTCGTGAACAATCTGCCAAGATGGCTTTCTGGAGGTGTGTAAGATGATAGTTACGCTCGTCGATATCCACGTCAAAAAAGATAAGATAAGCGAATTCATTGAAGCTACTAGGGAAAACCACAGGAACTCGATTACGGAGACGGGTAATCTCAGATTCGACTTTCTTCAGAACACGAATGATGAATCACACTTCATACTTTATGAGGCTTACGAGTCGGAAGAAGCGGCGGCAGAACACAAGAAGACCGAACACTATTTGAAATGGAGATCAGTTGTCGAGAGCTTTATGGAAAGACCGAGAATCGGAACTCCTACAAGAGTGATCGAACCGTCGGATCCCGATTCGTGGAGGTATTGAT
>LVBU01000085.1 GCA_001603185.1 Thermotogales bacterium Thermo_02
ATCATAGAGTATCCCGGAGTACTTTCTTATCTCGTCGAGCGCACTTTCCACTCCGTGTAGCTCCCTGTAAGGGCGGAAGAAGCTCATGGCAGAAACTACCTCCGCTACGGCGAGAATCCTTCCTTCAAGACTGATCGCCGGCTCCTCGATACCGGAAGGATAGCCCGAACCATCGAGCCTCTCATGATGCTCTAAAATGGCTCTCGTTACTCCCGCGGGAAAGGGTGCTGTCTTTGTGATATTCGCGCCGACTATCGGATGCTCTTTTACTAGATCCATTTCGAAGGCCTTTAGAGGACCGGGCTTGCTTATCAGGTCGGCATAAAGTGAAAACATGCCGGTATCGTGCACCTTTCCAGCCATCTCTACGATAGCTATACTCAAACGGTCAAGATTTAGCTCTCTACCAATTTCGACGGCCAGTCTAGAGACATTAGAGTTATGATCCTCAACGTACAGGCATCTGAGATTGAGTATTTCAGAGACCATATCGGCAGATCCCCTGAAAATCTCGAGAGCATCGTCTCTTGAATTGTCGAAACTCTCTCTCTTCAAACTCACAAATGTCCAGCTCTCCTCTCTTTGCTGTTCACAGACCATCCACAAGAATTAGGGAAAAGAATACGGGCAAATCAGTCTAGAAAACGGATACGTATGATATATGTTCAGAACATCCCGTCACCGCAATTTTACCATAATATCGGTCTTGAATAGAAAGGTTTTAAATTGAAAGATCCCTTCCCGAAATCTATTCGAGAAGGGATCTCATTTATGAGTATTTCGGGTGCTTTCTCTGGTCAGGAAGCGGGGACTTGAACCCCGGGCCTCTGGTTCCCGAAACCAGCGTTCTTCCAACTGAACTACTTCCTGTCTGCAGAATTTTATCACGTAGCGCCGGCACTTTCAATGCCACTTCTTTCTATGAATCCACTGCCAAGCACTACCTCTTCATCGTAGAGCACGGCCAGCTGTCCCGGTGTTACCGCCCACGCCCTTTCTGGAAAATAGATAACTGACCTTCCGTTCTCGAGAAGCTCTACCCGGGCAGGTATAGCGCGCATGGAGCTCCTTATCTTGCACATACAGTCAAAGCTCGGTTCGGGGTCTATGTACCAGTTAAGATCGTAGGCGACAAGCCCATCGGAATATAGTTCGTCATGCCCGCCAACGATGAGCCTGTTACTTGAGAAATCAAGGTCTTTTACGTACAGCCGCTCGCCGGTTTGAAGTCCAAGGCCCTTTCTCTGACCTATTGTGTACTGTGTCAGGCCTTTGTGTCTCGCCCTCTCTTCCCCCTGAGTATCGACTATCGCTCCTTGGCTTCCCTCTATTCCGTAGTTGAGGAGGAAAGCCCTGTAATTGTCGTCCGGGATGAAGCATATCTCCTGCGAATCCTTTTTGCCGTGGACCGGGATTCCAAGTCGCTCGGCCTTTTCACGGACTTCATCTTTTGAAAGCTCTCCGTTTGGAAAATGTATGAGGGGTAGCTTCTCTCTCTTTATGCGCGAGAGAAAGTACGCCTGATCCTTTTTATCAGATCTCGCACGGCCTATATAGTATCTCTGCCGTTCATCTCGCACTATTCTTGCGTAATGGCCGGTGGCTATCGCCTCTTCACCCTGCGAGAGAATCTCCTCGAGGAGAACACCGAATTTGATTACGTCGTTACACACAACACAGGGATTGGGAGTGAGACCTCTTCTATAGCTTTCGTTGAAGTAAGAGATAATCGACTCTCTGAATTCCTCTCTGAGATCGATTACCCTGAGTTCGATATTAAGATGTTTCGCTACTCTATTCGCGTCCTCACTGGCTGGAGTCGAATGAGACTCACCAGGGAGTACTATCATATGATAGCCAGTTACCCGGTGTCCGGCTTCCTTCAGCAGCGCCGCCGCAACGGCACTGTCGACTCCACCACTGAGCGCCACAGCAAAACGCATTAGGCATCACCGCGTATATATTAGCAGCCTTTTTTGGTAACTGTGTTGCAAAAGGGTATAATAATAGATATACCGTACGGAGTGCAGCTTTTTCCGGGGACCCGTACACCGGTGCAGAATTGTTTCAGTGTTGAACTCTTTTGGTTCCATTATAGAAAAGCTCGAGTATCACAAGTTGGTCTATTTGAGTCCATAATGACAGCATCTCAAAAACAAAAGGAGGGGTAACATGAAGAAGATCTTGTTTGTAGCATTTGTTCTGCTTACTGTCGGATTTCTTTTCGGGGCAAAGTACATAGTTGGTGTAAGTGCAGACTTTCCACCATTTGAGTCTGTTGAAAATGGAGAGTTCGTTGGTTTTGATATCGATCTAATAAAGGCCATAGGCGAAGAGATGGGCTTTGAAGTCGAGATAAGAGATATGAGTTTTGATTCTCTCATCGCGGCTCTCGTTTCCGGGAATCTGGATATCGTTATCTCCGGTATGACTATCACCCAGGAGAGAGCAGAAGTAGTCTCCTTCTCCAAGCCCTACTGGACTGCCGACCAGAGCGTCGTTGTTAGAGAAGATTCCGATTTCAACGTAACAGTGCTTTTCGGAAAGAGGAACGTTGGCGTGCAGACCGGTACAACGGGCGATCTCTGGGTCGAGGAGAATCTAGTAGAGACAAAGATTCTGACGGGCGACTTCAAGAGATACGACACTTACGTTCTCGCGATGACCGATCTTATAAACAAAAACATCGACGCTATCGTTCTTGACGCGCCGGTTGCCGAGGGCTTTGCGAAAGTCAGGCCAGTCAAAGTAGTGGCGATTCTGAAGACTTACGAAGATTACGGAATAGCTGTAAACAAAGGCAACAAAACTCTTCTGGCGCTTATTAACGAGGGAATCGAAAGGCTCGAAGCTTCAGGAAAACTGGACGAGCTTAATCTGAAGCACTTCTGATCTGTGAAGGGCGGAGGTAACCATAGATAGATTTCAACTTATATTTGATTCCTTACCGGCGCTTTTTAACGGACTATGGGTAACACTTCAAATTACATTTCTTACACTCGGGTTGGGCCTTGTACTGGCCCTTCCCATTTCCTTTGGACAGGTCTACGGCAACAGGTTTCTCAAAGCGTTGATAGCCGGCTACGAGAAAATTCTGAGAAGCATTCCCGAGCTCGTTATTCTCTTTCTCATCTTTTACGGTTTTCCGAGGGTCGGAATAAGGTTTTCACCGTTTGCCGCGGTCGTAATCGGTCTCGGTTTCAGGTCGTCGGCGTATCAGTCCCAGATCTTCCGTGGAGCCATAAACTCGGTTAACAAATCGCAGATGAGAGCCGCCAGATCTCTTGGCATGAGCAATCTCGACGGTTTTCTCCATGTCGTCATGCCTCAGGCGATAAGGATCGCTCTTCCCCCATGGACGAATGAATTCACAATAGTTCTTAAGGACTCGTCACTGGCCTACGCTCTGGGTGTCACCGAGCTCCTGAGACAGGGAGGGTATATAATCGCCACCAAGTACGAGCCGATGCTGATCTATCTCACGGTAGCGGCCTTCTACTTTATTGTCACCATCACCATAAACAAGAGTCTCGGGGGGCTGGAGAAGAAGCTTGCGATTCCGGGATTCGACGTAAAGGAGACCGTTCGATGAATACGGATAGAGTAGTCCTCAGGGTCGAAGACCTGAAGAAGTCCTTCGGAGACAAAGAGGTCCTAAAGGGCGTTTCTTTTACGATGAAGCAAGGCGAGACGAAGGTCGTTATCGGTCCCAGCGGTACGGGCAAGAGCACACTGCTCGCCTGCATAAATATGCTCGTCGTTCCCAACGACGGCAAGATCTGGCTCGAAGATGAGGAAGTGACTCTGGCAAAGAACCTGAACAAGATCAGGCAGGAGATAGGCTTTGTGTTTCAGGACTTCGGTCTCTTCAGCCACCTTACGGCGCTGAAGAACGTTATGCTGGGTCTGATAAAGGTAAAGAAAATGGATAAAGACGCTGCCAGAAAACTGGCGATGCAGGAGCTTGAGAGGGTCGGTCTGCAGAATGAGACCAAACTATATCCGGCTCAACTCTCCGGTGGTCAGAAGCAGAGGGTCGGAATAGCCCGCGCTCTGGCCATGCAGCCCAAGATCATACTCTTTGACGAGCCCACTTCGGCGCTGGACCCCGAACTCATAGGCGAGGTCCTCTCCGTTATGAAAAATCTCGCACTGAGCGGTATGACGATGCTCGTAGTTACTCACGAGATGGGGTTCGCCCGGACTGTATCAGATGAGATAATCTTCATGGAAAACGGCTATATAGTCGAACAGAGCTCTCCTGAAGAGATGTTCAAGAATCCGAAGAATCCAAGGACCAAGGAATTTCTCTTCAAACTCAACGAGCTGTACGGGGAGTGATCTGAGTGGAGAGAATCTGGAACATAGTGGTCAGATATTGGCCGAAACTGCTCGAGGGACTCGGTGTGACTCTGGAGATGACGCTATTATCGGTTGTGATAGGTTTCGTTCTGGGTGTCGTCCTGGCGATTGCAAGAGTATATGGAAACCGTTTCTTCTACGGTCTTTCGACGGCGATAATCGAAGTCATAAGAGGTACACCCCTGCTGGTCCAGCTCTTTATACTCTACTACGGGCTGCCGCCTCTTGGCCTAAACCTTTCTCCGTTCGCGGCCGCGATCATCGGATTCGCAATAAACAGCGGCTGCTACCAGGCCGAATACCTGAGAGGATCTATCCAGTCTATTTCAGGTACGCAGATGAAGGCGGCGAGGTCTCTAGGAATGTCTAAGTCGCAGTCGATAATGCAGGTAATAATGCCTCAGGCATTCAGGCGCGTAATTCCGGCCTGGACAAACGAGTTCATTTACCTTCTCAAATACACTTCGCTAGCCTACATAGTTGGCGCACCCGAATTGATGGCACAGGCCAAATTCATAGCGTCGAGGAACTTCCAGTTCTTCGAAGTGTATCTCGTTGTTGCAGTAATCTATCTCGTCGTAGTGTTGATCTTCACCAAGATCTTCAGCATACTCGAGAAGAAGGTAGAAATTCCCGGCCTCGAGTGGGTCAGGTGATTGCTGACGGTTATAAAGGATAAATAGAGGCTTTGAACAACACCTCCGGCGTGGCTATAATAGTTACAGCGATACGTCGGAGGTGTTGTTTTGTTAATAGATGGAGAACATCTTTCTTTGAAAGACCTTTACAACGTTGCATTTGATCATGAACGGGTCGAAATAGGCGCGGGTACCGAAGCCCTTCTCTTGGAGAGGAGAAGGTTTCTTGAAGAGGAGAGCAAGAAACACACTATCTACGGTGTCAATACGGGCTTTGGAATCCTTGTCGATAAGAGAATCTCTGCGGACGATCTGGAGACTCTCCAAAGAAACCTAGTCCTCTCACACGCAGCAGGAATAGGCGAACCGATCGCCGAAGAACTCGTAAGGGCGATACTGCTGGTGAGGGCCAATTCTCTTTGTAAGGGTTTCTCGGGCATAAGACCTGATGTAGTCCTTCAACTGGTGGAGATGTTGAATAGAGGTGTGCATCCACTAGTACCCTCAAAGGGATCGGTAGGCGCGAGCGGTGATCTCGCTCCCCTGGCCCACATAGCTATGGCGATGATCGGACAGGGCAAGTGCATCTATGAAGGGCGAACAATAGACTCGTTCGAGGCGCTTTCCAGAGCCGGACTTAAGCCTACTGTGTTGAAGTCCAAAGAGGGCCTTAGCCTTCTCAATGGCACTGCCTTCATGGCCGGCATCGGCGGCTGTGCGGCCTTTATGGCCAGAGCTATCTTCGAGCAAGCGATCGAAGTCTCCGCAATGGCCGTTGACGCGCTAATGGGCAGCACTTCTCCCTTTGACGAACGTGTACATGCCGCAAGACCCCACCCCGGGCAGAGCTATGTGGCAAAGCGTCTAAGAGGCTGTCTTGAGGAGAGTGAAATCCGGACCTCTCACCTCAAATGTGATAGAGTTCAGGACGCCTATACGCTCAGAACGATCCCGCAGGTCTATGGAGCCGTTCTCGATACGATAGAGTACGTCCTCTCAGTTTTCGAGAGAGAAATCAACTCGGCTACCGATAACCCCTTGATATTCGAAAACGGCGACGCCATTTCTGGAGGAAACTTCCACGGTGAACCCGTCGCTCTAGCTATGGACTTTCTCTCTATTGCACTCACCGATATGGGGAACATGATCGAGAGAAGAATAGACAGGCTGGTGAACCCCAAGCTGAACGATCTTCCACCGTTTCTTACAACTGGCAAAGAGGGACTTAATTCCGGCTACATGATCTGGCAGTACACCGCGGCCGCTCTCGCCTCGGAGAACAAGACGCTCGCCCACCCGGCAAGTGCGGATTCGATTCCAACTTCGGGCTTTCAGGAGGATCATGTGAGCATGGGCGCCTGGGGAGCGAGAAAGCTATGGACTATTCTGGATAATCTCACATCCCTGATCTCGATAGAGGCTCTCCTTGCCTTCAGAGCGCTGGGCTTTCGGCATCCAAAAAGATCTGGGCCCTCGATCGAGGAACTGTTTGGCCAGATCAGTGCCGTCGTTCCGCAGTACCTGGAGGACCGTTACTTCGGTGGCGAATTTGAAGATGTCCGAACTCTGCTACTGAAAAGAGCCGGCTTGAGGAGAACTTCTGAAAGAGTCGATGGTTGAAACCCGTGCAAAAGACTACGGCAGGGTGATCGAGTCTCTCTCGGAGGTCTCTCTGCTCAACGCCTCACAACACAGCTGGCTGCCTGCAAGATGGAAGTACGCGACCTATCTCGTCGGGCAGCGATTACGCGATTACGGAAGACCGGGCCCCGGGCGCTACGTTCTGATTTAAGGGCTTAGAAGGCTGAAGGAACTCGGCGTCACGAGAGCCCACGGCGACGAAAGGAAGGCCTTCTACAATTGAGCAGGCTTCATCGATTGCGAGGTCTTCAGGCCTCGGTCCAAGAAATCCGTATCGAAAGATAAGGACTAAAAAAAGAAAAGGGATAGCATCGCTATCCCTTTTTATGTTAACATTATGGTGCCGGGGGCGGGACTTGAACCCGCACAGGCGTTATGCCCACATGAACCTGAATCATGCGTGTCTGCCAATTTCACCACCCCGGCACTGCACAAATAGTAGTTTATCATTCGCTATGTGAGGTGTCAAGAGATGTCAAAAGATAGAGAAGGAAAGTACGGCAGCTCCAAAATAGGACGTCGGATTCTTACGGTGCTACTGATCTTGTCGGCCTCCGTTGCTCTGGCCGCCACGAAAAAGCCCCTGGCACTTTTCTTGAACGACCCGGCTTACGAGGCAAAGCTTTCACCGATCGAGAGGTCCCTTGCCGACCAGGGAATTAAGTACGAAATCTTCAGAATATTCAAAGACGAACTACCCGAAGACGAGACGGAGTTCTCGGGGGTAATAGTCGCCGGCGGCGATTCGATGCGCAACTATATTGACTGGAGCAACAATATTTACCGCGGAGGCGAGATAATACTTGCCGGCGAGATCCCCATACTGGGTATATGCCTGGGCCACCAGATAGTCTCGAGAGTCTACGGTTCGGTAATGTATTACAGTGAAGAGAGACGCTGGCACACTGTCGAGATACTGCTGAGAGACCGTATTCTTGATGGACTGCCAGATAACCTACTCGTCTGGCAGAACCACGCGTACGCGGCGGCGAAGGTGCCCGAAGGTTTCCAGCTGATGGCCAGGACCTCTAATACACCCATCCAGATGATCAAACACAGCGAAAAGAGTATATACGGCGTCCAGTTTCATCCCGAGACACCGGGCGAATTCCTCAAGACGCCACCGGGCTGGAAGTTATTGATGAACTTCGCGAAGATCGCGGACGCGGAAATCATCCCGGCGCCACTTCCTCCGGACGGGAGGGGGGTCTATCCGTACTGATCTCCCCTACACTTCCGGCGATTTCAACAGCTCTTCCAGCTTTTCGACCTGCTCGTGAGTTCCAAGAACCATCAGGCTGTCGCCCGGCCTTATGGACGTTGAAGCGCTGGGGTTGAACTTGCTCTTTCCCTCGCTGATGGTCGCTACTACTATTAAATCGATTCTCTGGGAGATTCTTAGTCTGTCGAGAGTCAAACCATCGGCAGGAAAGTTGTCGCTGACCTTTACCTCTTCGAACCTCAGCTGAAGCGCGCCCGATTGCGAGATGCTGTCCAGAAAGCCGATTATCTTGGGGTTAAGAAGCATCGCCACCATTCTGTGAGCCCCTATCTCTTGAATCGGAATGACGTTCGTTGCACCGGCGTATCTCAGCTTGTTAATATTCTCCCTGTGGGCGACCTTTGAAATTATCTTCATATTACCGTTCATGCCTCTGGCGGTAAGGACTACAAAGATGTTCTCTACGTCCTCCGGGAGACAGGCGACCAGACCGCTCGCTTTGTCGACACCGGCACTCTTGAGAGTCTCTTCATCGGTCGCGCTGCCCGAAATATATAGAAGATTTCCCTCAAGTCTATGATAGAGATCCTTCAATCTCTCTTCGTCTCTGTCAACGAGCACGACTTTACGACCCCTTAAGAGCATTTCGCTGGCTATTGTGAAGCCGAGATCGCCGGCTCCTATGACGATATAGTGATCTTCCATTTTCTGAATGTTCTTCAAGACTCTTCTCCTCCTGATCATCTGGTTCATTCTTCCCTCGACGAGAAAGGCGGTCACGTTGGAAACGGCGTAAACGACTATCGTGATACTCGTAAGTATTATCAGACTCGTGAAGACCTTGCCCGCAGCGGATAGATCGGTCGGGGTGCTGTATCCGACAGTGGAAATAGTTATCATTATCATGAAGAAAGAATCTATAAC
>LVBU01000086.1 GCA_001603185.1 Thermotogales bacterium Thermo_02
GAGCTTCTGGAACAATAGATCCAGAAAGAAACAATCTGCATAGGAGTCGCTTGACTATGCGGGTACAAAAGTAGTATAGTATATTGATCAATTAAAGTCGTGGGGTATCTAGATGACAGAAATAAGTGCAATCGGAAATCTGAATATGTTCTGGTGGTGGGTTAGCCCCTTCAATGGGGGTTAGCCTTTTGCCATAAAGGTAAACCCAGTGAAGGGGCTCTCATTATGAGAGCCCCTTCATCATTTTGAGGAGGTAGTGTTATGAAGAAGAGAGTTCATGTGAATTTGCCTGTAGAAGAGTTGCCAAAGAGCTGGTACAACGTAAAAGCAGATCTGCCGTTCAAAATGGATCCGCCAATGAATCCTGCTACTGGAGAGATCATGAATCCGATGGATATGACGGCGATATTCCCAAAATCAATAGTGGAACAGGAGATAAGCGAAGAGAGATTCATCGACATACCCGAAGCAATTCTCGATGAGTATGCTGTATTCAGGCCAACTCCGCTCATAAGAGCTACATTTCTTGAAGAGTTTCTAAGAACACCGGCGAGAATATACTACAAGTACGAAGGAACCTCTCCCACCGGTAGTCACAAGACAAACACCGCTCTTGCCCAGGCTTATTACAACAGTATAGAAGGAGTGACCGAGCTCGCAACGGAGACGGGCGCCGGTCAATGGGGAAGTGCACTATCTTACGCCGGTAGGAAGTTCGGTCTCAACGTGAGAATCTTCATGGTTCGCGTCAGTTATGAGTCGAAGCCCATGAGACAGCACATGATGGGCATGTTCAACGGAACAGTCGAGCCAAGTCCGAGTATCAATACCGAGAGCGGAAGAAACTTCCTCACCGATGAAAGGAATTATCCCGGTTCTCTGGGTATGGCCATAAGCGAGGCCGTTGAGATCGTACTGAACTCTGAAAAGAAGAAGTACTCTCTTGGGAGCGTTCTCGATCATGTGCTTCTGCATCAGACTGTAATAGGTCTGGAGATCGAGAAGCAACTGGCAATACTCGGCGAGAAGCCGTCTGTAATTCTTGGATGCCACGGAGGGGGATCCAACTTCGGTGGTACTATCCTGCCCTTCGTGAAGAGGAAGCTTCAAGGTGACGAACTCGAGCTGATAGCCTGTGAGCCAGAATCCTGTCCATCTCTCTCCAAAGGGGAGTTCAGATACGATTTCGGCGACAGTGCAGGTCTAACACCGAAGGTAAAAATGTACACGCTCGGCAAGGACTTTGTACCTCCCTCGATCCATGCCGGCGGCCTGAGATATCATGGAGCGGCACCGATAATCTCGAGGCTTGTTCACGAGAAGCTTGTGACACCCGAGGCCTTCCCGCAGGATGAGACATTCAAGGCCGGTATATTGTTCGCAACTACGGAAGGAATCATACCTGCCCCGGAAGCCTGCCATGCAATAGCCGGTGCTATACGAAGAGCCAGAGAAGCTAGAGATAGAAATGAAGAAAAGGTAATTGTCTTCACTCTGAGCGGTCACGGCTTACTTGATCTATCATCGTACACGAGCATTCTCGAAAGCAACGAAAAACTGCTCGAATTTGAGGGAGTAAAGGGCTAACAATCTCAGGATATTCCCAAATCTATTTCGGCAAAGGATTTGCGTCTCTCGGTGTTGCAAACTGGCAGCGAAAGGTGTTAGAATATTGATTATATCTGAATCATAGCTGGGAGGTGTTTTGGTGAATAAGAAAGAACTGATTAGCGAGCTCTCTGCAAGAACCGGTGCTTCCAGGAAAATGGCAACTGATGTAATTGACGCTTTCGCAGATGTAGTTGGCGAAAAGCTTGCTTCTGGAGAATTGGTGAAACTGGTCGGGTTTGGTACTTTCGAAGTCTCAGAGCGTAAGTCCCGCAAGGGGATTAATCCAAGGACCAAGCAAGTCATAGAGATCGCTGGTGGAAAGGTTCCTAAATTCAGACCCGGTAAAGAGCTTAAGGAAAAGATTAAGTAGTGAATTGAAGGTGGAGCTCAGTCTCCACCTTTTTCTACTATCCACCTTTCTACAGCCTCAACGCTTTTACTGTTCATGAGGACTCTGTACAGATCTTCTTTAGATGCAGTCTTTATGCCTCTTACGCTGCCAAAGGCCCTCAGTAATGCTTTCTTTCTCTTTGGGCCGATTCCTGGTATGTCGTCAAGGCTTGAACTCTGATAACGTTTCTCCCGTAGAATGCGATGGTAATTGACTGCAAATCTGTGAGCCTCATCATCAATCGAAACCATCATTCTAATGACGGGGTGTTCTATAGGAAGCTTAACCCGTGCCCGATTATCGGGAAAAACCAGTTCGTTGTGCTCCTTCGCGAGGCCCACCGTCTCGCACATGGCCAAATTCATCTTCCCAAAAGCTTTCTCAACCGCTCTCAACTGAGGCTCACCACCATCTACAAGTAGAAGGTCGGGAAGCGGATGTTTTGAATATCGTCGTTTGATGACTATCGCCATTGACTCGAAATCGTTCGGTTCGACGATTTCGGTGATCCTATAGCGCCTGTATTCAGACTTGTTTGGCTTTCCGTTATCAAAAACCACAACCGAAGCGACTGTGTAAAGTCCCTGTGTATGTGATATATCGATCGCTTCGATGCGCGAAGGAAATCTTCGCAGTCCCAGAATCTGCTGAGCCTGTTTTAGCGAACTTGTCGCGTTGAGTCGAATCTTGAGTTCTTCATCTATGTTCTGAAAGGCGATTCTTAGCAAACGTTCTTCCTGTTCGTCTCTCGGTTCGCCGATATACTGAAAATCCCTCCTGAACTGCCTGGTACTGCTTTTGTTGAGGCCAGAGACTATAAGACTCCTCGGCTTCATGTTTCCCTTCGCATAGTAAAACTGTGTGATGAAGTCTACAGGGGTACCTTCTGGAAAGTCGAAGACGAGCTTTCCCAGTAGCATTCCTCCTCGTACATGAAGAAGGGCCGCAAGACCCGAAGAAACGCAGAGAATATCCGCTTTCAGATCGAAAGAGACCTCTACCCCCTGGAAAGAGTAGAGATGATCCATGGAAGAGAGTATGTCCCTTATCTCAGCCGCTCTTTCAAACTGAAGTTTCTCCGAAAGCAGATTCATCCTTTCCATAAGAGCTTCTCTGACTTCTAGAGTGTCGCCTTCGAGGAATGCTCTGAGAGAATCTAGATTGCTTCTGTAGTCATCTTCGGTGATCTTGCTCACACACGGAGCCGAGCACATTTTCAGATGGTACAGAAAGCAGGGCTTTTTCACTTTCTTGAGATCAAGTGTGCAGGTCCGTATCTTGAAGATTCTCTGCAATAGTTCGATTAACCGTCTAACCAAGCCTGCGCTGGTGTAAGGTCCGAAGTAAGTGCCAGGATCACCTCTGGTACGTGTCACGCCGATATACGGATAATCGTGCTCGGACACGAAAATATACGGATAGATCCGCGAGTCTTTCAGCAGCACGTTGAACTTCGGCTTATCTTTGAAGATGAGGTTCGCCTCCAGAAGCAACGCCTCTCTCTCCGAGGTCACTATTATGAAGTCTATATCTAAGGCCTCTTCGGCTATTTTGCGAACCTTATCGTTCTTTGCCCAGGTCGATTCCCTGAAGTAGGATAGAACTCTGCGCCTCAGTCTTTTAGCCTTTCCAACATATATTGCTTCGCCGCTTTCGTCTTTGAAGATATAGACTCCAGGCTCTTCGGGAAGCTGTGAGACACGTTTCGCAAGAGCTTCATACATCGTGGACAAGCTCCTCGCAGATTATCTTTTCTCCCAAGCACTCGCGCCGCTCTATTCTCTTCCATACCTCTCTGCCAACCGGATTGGAGATGCCGCCAAGAAAGTTCGCGAGCTGAAGGTGCAGACACTTAACTTTTCTTCTGTCTTTCAGACCGCCTATTCCTCTTTCTATCAGAGCGGTCTCCAGCCATTCGGAGAGTTGAAGTTCCTCCAGAATGCTTTGTTTGAGTAGCCGTGTTTCGTTGTGGGCAAGACTGTAGGCTTCTGCAAAGTCCCGATCTCTCTCCATTATGTCCTCGAAATAACTTATCAGGCCCTGACTTTCCAGAAGCGATACTTCTCGCCTGAGCAACGGACAGGTGAGCCAGAAGAGTGTTGGGAAGGGCCTTCCATCTGATACTAGGGAGGATTTTATAACCTGAGGATAGCCCCATGTACATCGCATGGCTGTCGTGAAATCGTTCTTCAGGTCTCTTCCAAGCTGAAGAGACACTATCTTTTTTTCAAAAGAAAGGCTTTCCAATCTCCATCTTCCTCGACCTTCTCAACAGTGTAGTTAATAGTGTGTTTGGCCAGCAAAGAGTATCTATCACCGTAGATACCTGACAGGACCAAATACCCATCATCTTTCAGATGTAACTCAAGCTCACCGACAAAGTTCTCCAGAAGCTCGGCGATCATATTCGACACTATAAGATCGAAACTCTCTTCGCCTTTCAATGACGAAAGAAAATCGGAGAGTCTCACATCGACCGAGGCACAGTTTATTCTAGCCGTTTCTTTAGTTTTCTCGACAGCGTAGGGGTCGTTATCCAGACCCAGAGCCTTCGAAGCGCCGGCCTTGCGCGCCAGCACGGAGAGTATTCCGGTACCGCAGCCAACGTCCAGAACCTCGAGGCCCTCCCTCACGACTTCTTTAAGAAGCGAAGCGGCCAATCTTGTGGATTCATGCAAGCCCGTTCCGAAAGCCATTCCGGGAATCAGTCCGATCAAATCTCTCTCTTCGATCAACGCTTCATTCTCCAGAGGGATTACTGTGAAGCCCTCACAGAGTCTGAATGGAACCAGCGTCTCACGCCATTTCAGGTACCAGTCAGATTCCTCGGTTGATCCTAGATCTATAAGTTCCAGAAAGGAAAGAAACTCCGGAAGTCCCTGACCTTCTTCAACAATCACATGCAGGCCTATTTCATTCTCGGGGAGCTCCTCGAAATAAAGGTTAGAGAAGCCCTCTTGCCAGCTCACAGCCTCAACAAAGTCCCTGTCATGCTCGTCTATCGCTGCCATAAAGTGTCTGTATCTCAATTCAAACCTCCGAATTACTCGCCGAGCTCTTCCGTGAGTGCCTGAAGAGCGACTTTCGCTGCCGCTTGTTCTGCTGCTTTCTTTGTTCTGCCGGCACCCGCACCAAGCACTCTTCCGTCGACGCTGACTTCGACTTCGAACCATTTCTCTTGAGGCGGGCCCTCCTCTTGAACAGGTGAGTAAAGGGGTCGCGAACCGAAATGAGCCTGAGTCAATTCCTGTAACGATGTCTTATAATCCAGTACAAGACTTCCTTCAGCCGCCTCGGCCAACCTGATCTGAAGACTCGATCTGACAAACTCCATTGCCGACTCGATTCCTCGGCTAAGATATATCGCTGCAAGAATGGCTTCGAAAGAGTCGGCCAGAAGAGAATCCCTTTCGGCCCCTCCGGTCAGCCTTTCACCCTTTCCAAGAAAGAGGAACTCTCCAATACGCAACTCTCTGGCTATTTGTGAGAGAACTCTTTCACTGCCAAGCATTGCCCTGAGCTTGGACATCTCTCCTTCGGATAGGTCGAAATCAGTGTACAGTATATTGGCAATGCAGAACTCTAACACGGCGTCTCCCAAGAATTCCATCCTTTCGTTGGATTCCAGCTCTCGCCCTCCGTTCTGAGCCAGTTCATTCGTGAACGACGAGTGGCATAGAGCCATAAAGATCAGTTCATGGTCGGCTTCTATTCCATTAAGACGGCAAAACCTGAGAACAGCTCTTTTCTCTTCTCTGTCCAGTTTTATATAAGATCCCTCACTCTCTTCACAATGCTATTCTTCGAAAGACCGACGATATCGTACAGTGCTTCGTTATTGCCCGAGTACATATACTTGTCCACTCCTACGGGTATGAATCTCTCAGGCAGAAAGCCCGCTCTCACGAAGTAGTCCTTCAAAGTGGCAGCGAGACCCGAGTTGACATTATGGTCTTCAAGCGATATCACATTACCTTTCAGGTATTTCTTAACTGCCTCCAGATCTGCGTTGATAGGAGTACTTACATTAAGCACGGCCGCGCGTATACCGTGTTCTTTCAGTTCGTCTGCAGCCATTACTGCCTTATGAGTAACCTGACCAGTGGATATCAGGGTTACGTCTTCTCCACTCCTTATAATGTCGACAAGACCATATCTGTACTCGTAACCTTCGCCGAAGAAGGGCATGCCGTTTTCGTCAGTTATTGGTTTCATCGTTGAACGCCCCATCGCTATCACGAAGTTTCCCCGTTCGCGGCTTATGTATCTTACGGCTCTATCTGCCTGATTGGGGTCTGCCGGAACTATGAGGCCAAAATCGAAGAAGTTTCTCAGAGCTCCTATATAGTCAAGGCAGTGGTGAGTTTTGCCGTCTTCGCCTACATCAATTCCCACGTGCGTAACGGCAACCTTCAGATTTGTTTTGTTTATGTCATTCAGCCTCTGCTGGTTATAAGTCTCATCTACTCCGAAGACTCCAAAGTCCGCGAAGAAAGAGAGAACACCGCAAACGGAAGAGGCACCGGCTACGGCTGCAGCGTTGTGTTCCTGGACTCCTATCTGTAAGAAGTTCTCCTGCCAGACTTTTTCGAACCCATCTACTTTTGTTGAGGGTTTCAGATCGCAGTCAAATACCAGAACAGGCTGTTTTCCACGATTAAGGGAACCGATTTCCGCAAGCGCCCTGCCAAAGGCTGATCGGTTGTCAACCTTTTTGTCGACAGGATACGTTACCGGTCTTCCTGTTTCCACTTCAACTGGTTCATCCACCGGCACAATCGATTCGTGCCCGACCGGAAGTCTCTTTCTCATCTCTATATATGAGTCTATGTCGTTGTCCACTCCAAGTTCTGCAAGAGCCTTGCCTGCGGCCTCTATGTCTAGAGGTTTGCCGTGATAAGAAACATCACCTTCCATGAAGGATACGCCCTTTCCCATGACCGTTCTGCAGATAATAGCTACCGGCCGTGGACCATCGAACGCCCCGGAAAGAGCGTCGGTCAATTCCTCGAAATTGTGTCCGTCGACTTCTATGACATTCCAGCCGTCGGCGAGATAGTTTGCTTTGATATCCACATACATTATCTCGCTCGCCTTTCCAGATATCTGGGCATCGTTGTAGTCGATGACAACAACGAGGTTGTTAAGGTCGTATTTAGCCGCCGTTCTTCTAGCCTCTGCGACTTGCCCTTTTGCCTGTTCGGCATCGCTCATCGAGACAAAGACTCTGAAGTCCTTACCTGTAAGCTTTGAAGCAAGTGCCATTCCAACACCGGCAGAGAGTCCCTGTCCGAGGTTTCCGGTAGTCCATTCGACACCGGGAATACCTCTTGTTATATGACCTTCATATATCGAACCTGCGTGTCTGAAGCCCGCGATCGCTTCATCGATATCCAGAAACCCCAGCCTTCCCAGGGCAGCATATACTCCCGGTGATGTGTGACCGTGACTTACAATAACCCTGTCCCTTAGAGAGTTGTAAGGATCATCGGGATTGATACGGGCTTGGCTGTATATAGACAAGAAGATGTCTATCGATGACATGGAACCACCCGGATGTCCGGAATTTGCCACAGTAGTCATTTTTACTATATCGCCCCTGCAAACCTTCGCCAGTCTTTCTAACTCATTGAGATCTCTCCCGGAGAGCCCTCCAGACATTTCTTCACCTCCATATCTTTTCAGTCATCTATCGAAATATCTTCGTCTCTGTTTTTTATGAGCATTTCTGCATTTGCATCCTGTATTATCGATCTCTGGCTCATTCGGAAACTGTCAAACGGTACCTTCAGCATCTGGCCATCGTCGGCGACCAGCGTGATCACCTTCAGAAAAATATTGACCGTGAGGACTTTGCAGGTCTTTCCTTCATAATCCACGATGGACCCTTCGTCCGGAATATCCATAAGCTCCTGTTCGTAAAGCTCCTGTTCGTAAGATAGACAGCACAACAGTCGGCCACAGCGCCCCGATATCTTGGCAGGATTTATGAGTAATTGCTGTTTCTTGGCATGTTTTAGAGTAATGCTCTCAAACTGGCGCAAGAATCTGGCGCAGCAGGCCGTCATGCCGCACAGACCGAGACTACCCGTCATCTTGACTTCGTCTCTTATACCGACCTGTCGCAGTTCTATTCGTGTCCTGAAGGTTCTGGCCAGGTCTTTGACGAGTTCTCTGAAGTCTACCCGGCTGTCGGCACCGAAGTAGAAGACTATCCTCGATCTGTCGAACATATACCTCGCTTCAAGAAGCCTCATTGGAAGGCTGTGCTTCTCTACAAACTCCTGACAAGTGGCCATCGCCGATGTGGCCTCTTCTTTGTTTTTCTGATAGGTTGCCCAATCCTCATCTGTCATCTGCCGGACTATAGGTTTCAGCTCTTCGCCGATTTCGTCAATTCTCATCTCGACGGGACCGAAACTGACCTTTCCAACATCGAGTCCAAATTCGCTCATCGCCAGCACAAAATCACCGGGTTTGAGCAAAGCCTCGCTCGAGGTATATTCATGGAGCTTCCCTACGGGATGAAACTCGACTCCATAAACCGTTCCAAATATCTCTGGCATCTATTTACCTCCATTTCTTTCTCTAAAACTTCTCCTGAGTGCATAGGCGGCTCTGAAGAATACGAGTGTGGAGTTTAGAGAGCCTGTTCTCTGCCTCAAAAATCTGTCACACCAGAGAAAATCCTCGCCTGTCTCAGGACTGGCCTTATAGTTCATGAGCCATTCTATCAGATCAATATTGCATATCCTGTTCCATGAGGAAGTCCCGGTTATAAGAATAAGATCTCGCAGCATACTCCTTACGACCGCAACCAGCTCCCTGCTACGTTCAAAACCAGTAGTTCCGCCAAAGAGCTGATTAGTCTTTCTTAAGACCGAGAAGAAGTCGCGGTTCTCTATGAACGATTTCGCGATCTTTAGATAGATGATTCTTCTCTTTAGCACTATAAAGGGTTCTAGCCCTTCGAGTTCTTGGTCGATCCTCAACTTCTCCAGACTAGCACTGTCTATCTCACCCGCGAACTGCTCTAATTCGCCAAGATCGCAGTCCTGCCGAAGGAAGTGATTCAGCACATCAAAGTTTTCCAGGGCGCTGGCGTATATGTACGGTACTCTTCCACGATACTTCAGTTTTAGATTCTCGAGAGCCGAATCCGGGATCTCGACATTGAACTGAGTAGATCTGCTCCGCACGGTCGGCAGAAGCGAGTTCCATGAAGTCGTTGTCATGATTATAGACGCGAATCTTGGCGGTTCTTCAAGGATTTTGAGGAGAGCATTTGAGGCTTCGATTGTCATTCTCTCACACTGAAGAATGAGCAGATACTTCCTTTGACCCTCTGAAGGTCTGTGGAGAAAGTGAGCCTCGATCTCTCTTATTGCCTCAATACCAATGTTTCCCTTTATGGGTTCGATAAGCAGAAAGTCCTCCAGGACTCTCTTTTCTCTCCAGCCTGAGTCAGAGTGTATTAGGCTCATAGAGACGGCTCTAAGAAAATCGCTGTCTCGACCGGTTAATGTAATACTACTGCCCGAGGCTCTCGCAAGGAGTCGGGAAAGTCTCTCATTAACATCTCTATTAAGCAGGTCCATGTTTTAATTATAACAACGAACGGTAGAATTAGTCCGGGGGTATTATATATGGAACGAACTCTTGCTTATTTGAAACCAAATGCAATTCAAAGAACCCTCGTCGGGGAGATAATCTCGATGATCGAGGCAAAAGGTCTGAAGATAGTGGCCATGAAACTCCTTTTGATGGGCAGAGACCAGGCTGAAGAGCTTTATAGAGAACACAGGGGCAAAGACTTTTTCGAGGGGCTTATGAAGTTCGTTGTTTCTGGTCCGGTCGTCCTGATGGTCCTTGAAGGAGATAACGCCGTAAGACGTCTTCGACAGCTCACCGGAAGTACAGATCCGCAGGAAGCTGCTCCTGGAACTATAAGGGGAAGGTTTGGTGTTACAGCAAGGCGGAATCTGATTCACGCTTCCGACAGCGTTGAGAGCGCCGCCAGAGAAATCGGCATCTTCTTCAAGAAGGAAGAGCTGATCGACTACACCCGTCATATCGAAGGAGAGTTCTGATGGTTATCGTTCAGCTCAGGAGCGGGAAAGAAGGAAAGATACTCAACGGCTATCCCTGGGTCTTCAGGGATGAATTGAAGTCGATTCAGGGGGATACCGGCGAGTCTGGCGAAGCCAACGTCTTTTCAAGCGATTACGGCTTTCTGGGACGAGGGTATTACAATCCCTACTCAAACAGAGCAGTTATGGTTCTTACAAATGGAGATGAAAAACTTGGTAAAGAGCTCTTCAAGAAGAGGATAATCAGGGCTCTCGAGAAAAGGGAGAGACTTTATCTTGAGCCATTTTACAGACTTGTCCACGGTGAAGGTGACAGACTGCCAGGATTGGTAGTCGATAGATATGGCGACGTTCTTGTCGTTCAATTCAGGAATCGGGTTGTGCAAGAGTTCAAAGATGTTTTCGTCGATGTATTCAAAGAGGTCCTGTCACCGACCGGAATATTTGAGAGAAGCGACTTTGAGATGGGAGTCGACGATCAGATCGAAAGGAACACCGGAATTCTATATGGAAGCATTCCGGAAGAAATGGAAGTCCTGGAGAATGGGCTGCGTTTCAGAGCTGACGTCCGCAGAGGGCAGAAGACAGGATTCTTTTTTGATCAGCGTGAATCCAGGAGTTTCTGTAGATCTATTACCGCGAAACTCTCTTTGAAGAGAGGTCTCGATCTCTTCAGTTTCAGCGGAGCCTTCGCTTTGAATATGGCGATCTCTGGTGCGGAAGTGATCTGCGTCGATAAATCTGCAGAGGATCTTGAACTGGCAAGGACAAATCTCGAAATGAATGGGCTCGATAACAGAGTCCAGTTAGTTCAGAATGATGTTTTTGACTATCTAGGCGGGTTTGAAATGAAGGATCAATTTGATATAGTTGTTTTGGATCCACCATCTCTGGTAAAGCATCGCAGGGAGATTCCCAACGGTATAAGCTTCTTCAAGAGACTAGTAACTGGATCTCTTCCGATAATAAGGGATGGAGGAGTGCTCGGAATCTGTACTTGCGCTTACAACATAAGTATCGATCATCTTGTGGAGGTTGTCAGGAGATCGACGGAACGATCTGGGATCACACTTTCCCATCTCGCAGTCACTTTGCAGTCTGCTGATCATCCCTGGCTGATGCAGGTTCCGGAAAGCCTTTACCTGAAATGCCTTTGGTGTTTTGTTGAAAAGGAGTGACATGCTTGCCGGGATTCTGGACGCATATTCTATATGGAAGCGATGTTCTTCAAACGGTCGGACTCGATCTCGATGGTAAAGGCAGGGATTATTTCAACCTTGGCTGTCTTTTTACCGATCCCTGTAGATACTGTTCGAAGGAGACTCCCGAGTTTCTGCTTTGGCGGCTATCTCACACTTTAAAATGTGGCAGCTTCGCGGATGCGTTGTGCAGAGAGCTTGAAGGTTTTTCCAGATTCTATGTCATTGGAGTATTCACGCACTACTATCTTGACGCGATAGCCAACTGCTATATTGTCGCTAGGGCAGGAAACAGCTATAAGCGCGAACAGCTTGAGATAGCAATCGATAAGACGATCCTGAGGCAGCGGACTGGGTCTGATATTCTCCGACTAGAGCCGGGTGCAGAGTTACCGGACGGATCAACTACGGAAATTGAAGAGGCTTTTGCGAGTATAGCACGTGGAGTATATGGCCTGGAAGGAGTATCCTTTTCCAGAGCTCTCAACAACATGAACTCGACCTTCCAGATGTTCTACCGGAAAAAGGGGATGTTGCTCTTCCTCAGGAAGATCTTTCTCAAAAACGAACGTCCTGAAAAGGCGTACTTTACGGACACCCATATAGATCCTCTGAACCACGAGACCAGACCTTGGTTTCACAGTATTGCAGGCTGGGAGAGCAAAGAAACCTTTGAAAGACTGTACGAGAGGGCAATCGAGGAATTAGGCGAGTTTCTTGCCGCGTATCTTGACGGTCGGAAGGACTGGAGTTTGCCAGCGCTTTCGTTGACCACCGGACTGCCCTTGATGGAAACGCTATGAAAAAATGCTAAGAAGGGGGGTAGCCACAGTTACGCAACTTCTTGTCTGTGGTGGATGACATGAAAGTACTCGGAATTATACTTGCAGGTGGAAGAGGTGAGTACTTGGGACCATTGACTCAGGTTAGGACCAGTGCGGCCTTACCTGTCTTTGGGAAGTACCGATCCATAGATTTCACGTTGAGCAACATGATGAACGCAGGGATTTCGAAAGTTGGGATTATCACGCAGTACAGTCCCCGAAGTTTGATGGATCATATCGGATCTGGAAAAGAGTGGGATCTTGACAGAAAACAGGGCGGACTATTCATACTGCAGCCTTACTACTCGCCCTACAATCCGTCAATCGGATACAAAGGCACTGCCGATGCGATTTTTCAGAATATCAACATTCTCAGGAGAGGAAACGAAGACTACGTATTGATTGGCTCGGGAGACCATATCTTCAAGACTGATCTGACCCAGATATTCAAATACCACGTCGATACTGGATCGGACATCACCGTTCTCACCGGAAGCAATATGAGCGAATGTACTTCGGGTTCTTCTTCGTACGTTAAGTGTAGTCAGGGTAGGATAATCGACTGGAGGGAAGGAGAGGACGAAGAAGTTGATAGAAGCGAATTCAACCATTCTGCTCTGGGTCTGTATTTCATGAACAAGTTCCTGCTCAGAGAACTTCTCTACTCTACCGTGCCCAACGGGCAGAACGAATTGGTGAAGGGGGTTATGATACCCAATCTTTCATCCATGAATGTTAGAGAGTATCAGTACAACGGCTACTGGAGAGATATAAAGCGAAGCAAGTACTGCTACTACAAGACAAATATGGACATACTCAATCCAGATATTCGGAGAGAACTCTTCTACGAAAACGGAAGAGTATCCACAAAGCTTAAGGACCTTCCACCACCAAAGATTACCGGGACGGCATACATAAGCGACTCGGTTATTGCCGACGGCTGTGTCATCGGAGGAAAACTGCAGGGATCAGTCCTTTTCAGAGACACAAAGGTAATGGCAGGGGCCAATGTAAAGAACTCAGTGCTACTGGAAGGCTGCATGGTCGAAGAAGGAGCGTATATCGAGAACGTGATTCTTGACAAGTATTGCATTGTCAGATCTGGCAGGAGTTTTGTCGGAGAGTCCGCCGAACCTACAGTAATAGAAAAGCACGGTGTAATATGAGCAGCGAGGTGATAATATGGCGAAGAAAATAGTTGCTCTTGTCCTTGCGGGAGGCCAGGGAACAAGATTGGGACTTCTTACAGACGAGCTTGCAAAACCAGCTGTACCTTTTGGAGGAAAGTACAGGATAATAGATTTCGCTCTCAGCAACTGCGTGAACTCGGGAATATACGCCGTTGGAGTCCTTACACAGTACAGACCTCACGCTCTATCTCGTCACATTGGAATAGGAAGGCCCTGGGATCTAGACAGAAAGGATGGGGGCGTAGTCGTACTGCCGCCGTTTATTGCAATGGATAACTCGAACTGGTACAAAGGAACGGCCAATGCAGTCTATCAGAATATCGACTTCGTCGACTCCTATGATCCAGAAGTTGTAGTAATTCTCTCGGGTGATCATATCTACTCCATGGATTACAATGAAATGATAGACTACCACCTCTCGAAAGGCGCCGATGGAACGGTTGCATGTATGAGGGTCCCAGTTTCGGAAGCTTACAGATTTGGAATGATGATCACCGATTTCGACAACAGGATAACGGACTTCCAGGAGAAGCCCCAGAAGCCGAGATCTGATCTGGCTTCTCTGGGAATCTATGTCTTCAACTGGAAATTTCTGAAGGAACGTCTTATTGAAGACGAGAGCGAAGCCGAAAGCGAAAACGATTTCGGTAAGAACGTCTTACCAAGAATAGTTGAGAAGGAGTACGGCAGTCTTTACGCCTTCGTATTTGAGGGTTACTGGCGCGATGTGGGCACACTTGAATCTCTTTGGGAGTCTAATATAGAACTCACCAGGCCGATTCCTCCCCTCAACCTTCATGATCCATCCTGGAGATTCTATACCCAGACTGAAGAATATCTGCCAGCTTACGTGGGGACCAGTTCTCATGTGAGAAACTCTTTAATAAATGAAGGCGCGGAAATCTACGGTCGCGTTGAAAGCTCTGTTGTCTTTCAAGGAGTACATATCGGCGAAGGGTCTGTCGTAAGGAACTCCGTAATAATGACTAACACAAAGATAGGAAGAAACGTTACAATCGACAGGGCCATAGTGGGGGAGAATTCATTTATCAGCGATGACTGCGTCGTTGGATATGGAGAAGAGGTTCCTCACGAAAGCCAGCCGCATATCTACAACTCTGGCCTCACAGTCGTGGGGTCTGATGCCGTGCTTCCTTCGGGCATCAAGATTGGAAGAAACTCCGCGATCGGCAATTTTGTGAGAGAAAGAGATTTCTCTGGAGATGTTCCCGGTGGAAAAACGGTTTTGTCGCACTAAAAGTGGTATGCTCTCGTTCGGATTGCTGATAGCTTTGATGTTTGTTGCATCGTCGATATTTTTCACTCTATCGCCTTTGAGTACGGCAGTCTCGGGTTTCAAACTTTGCTCAAGGTATTTTAGATTGGCGCTTACAGTCAAGTCGATCTATATGTCGAATTTCTGTGAGGATACTTTCAATGGTTTCTGTATAGAAACAAGCTCAAGAAGTGTCTTCAAAAACAGAACAGAAATCGAGATCATACATTACCATATAACTGAAGGAAGTCTTGTTTTTGATTTCGAAAAGGTAGGTACCATCACCATAACTTCGTAGAGGAG
>LVBU01000595.1 GCA_001603185.1 Thermotogales bacterium Thermo_02
ACGAACTCGTGACTCTGTTCTACCTGCCGGGTGTGCAGACAGACTCCACGGTCTATGCCATAGGTTCCTGTATGAAAGACGGAGAAGCAAAGATCCGTTACGAGAGGTAAGGAATATGTGGAAGATACCGGAAGGGGTGAGCATATGAGGTGTGGGGGTGAAATGAAGAAAACGGTATTGCTAACGATCTGCATTCTATTGCTGGCAACTTTTATGCTGGCAAAAAGTGAAAACTTCGTACTGGTAGAGAAGGGCAGCTTCACGATGGGCGATCTGTTGAATGTGACACTTACCTACAATTTCTACATTGGCAAGTATGAAGTTACTTTCGACGAATATGATGCTTTCTGTAGTGCTACCGGCAAGAGTAAACCCGGCGATAGAGGGTGGGGAAGGGGAAGCAGACCTGTCATCAACGTGAACTGGTGGGACGCTATAGCATACTGCAACTGGTTGAGCGAAAAAGAGAAACTCCCTAAAGCATATGACAATAACGGAAACCTGTTGGACAAAGACGGAAGAGTAACGACAGACATAACAAAGGTGCTCGGATACAGACTGCCAAGTGAAGCCGAATGGGAATACGCCGCCCGTGGCGGGAACAAGAGCAGGGGTTACCAGTATGCTGGAAGCAGTACCATCAGGGACGTCGCCTGGTACGATTCGAACTCCGGAGGCAAGACGCAGGAAGTTGGAAAGAAGGCTCCCAACGAGCTGGGTATCTACGATATGTCTGGAAACGTATATGAATGGTGCTCGGACTGGTATGGAGACTACTCCAGTTCGGCGCAGACGAACCCGTATAACAGTACAGCTGGTTCGGACCGGGTGCTTCGTGGTGGTAGCTGGCTCAACTACGCGACGTACGTACGGGTAGCTTACCGCTACAGCTTCTCGCCCACTCTCACGTACTACGACCTCGGGTTCCGTATTTGCAGGACGGTGCACTGATTACACTTTAGCCTTTTTACGTTCTTACCCTGTAATGCGGTTTCAAGCCCCGGGCACGGAGTAGCCCGCAAGCGCGAGAAGCCGCAGAAGATATCGGAGGTTCTATGGCCTTCAGGATAGTAGCGGTCCCCTTCGACAATGAGATGGGAGTGTTTCCGGACAACTAGCACGATAACTTCTTGCTGGCATAAAGGGGAGTTATTGGACCGTTACTTACCAATCGTGAAGTCCTGCCGCCACCACTTAATAAGCTTTTCAGTGTTCTCCCCGTCCAGGAAGCGGTATAACTCGTAGAAAGAGACGAGACGGCGTCCGTGGTAGATTCCGACAATTGCCCGGATGATGAGTTTGTCACTTGTGGAGTACTTTCGAATATGCTCCTCGAGAAACTCGTCACCGAGGTAGTTTTCCCCTTCGTAGCAACCGGCGACCTTCTCCCATAGACCGAAATCAGATAAAACCATCACCAGGTCACGAAACTCCATAAGCCACCCCCATCTGTCAAAGATTCAGCTCCACATAGATATCGTTAAGCTGATCCTGCGTGATCCCTATGTACCTGAGAGTTACCGCCGGTGAAGAGTGATTAAGCATCTTCTGAATATGCTCCAGGTTTACGCCTCTCTTGTACAGGTGATAACCGAAGGTCTTACGGAGAGTATGTGTGCCGATCCCGTCGTTCAGCCCGACCATATGAGCGTATCTGTTCAGTAACATCCACGCCCCGACACGGGACAGAGCCCTCGGGGAACCCTTATCGCTCTTTCGGGAGGAGAAGACAGGATCATCGGGGTTCACACTATCGAGGGAATCGTAATACAGCTTCAACGCTTCCACCACCGACCTGTTTAGCATAAACGTCTTCACCTTCTTTGTCTTTATCTCCACTACGTTCAACTTACTCTCGACCTTCAACAGTTTGCCCCCGTTAAGAAAACTACTCCATTTAAGGGCGAGAATATCAGATATCCTCAGGCCCGTGTTTATACCCAGAGTGAAGAGAAGAAGGTCCCTGTAGTTAGATTCACCCTTCATAATAGACTTCATCGCATCGATTTTCTTCGTATCTCGTATCGGCTGAACTTCCTTCATAACTACACCCCTTAAAACGCTCTCTAACGCACTTTCTTCTACCGTACCCTATCTACCTATGTCCCACGGCAAAACTTTCAATATAACGCGTTTAATACATAGGAAGGCCCAGCTGTATGGGTTTCTCATTAGCCTTCTCTCTCAGGTATGGTGGCTTAACTACCGCATACCTGTGCCTCTGCCTTATACGCATCTGCCTGTTGAAGTACCTTCGTGCTCTGTCCTCTGTTGGGAAGACTTTAGTGACGAAAGTCGCGCGCTCTGAGATCCTGCCGAAGATTATTGTGACCGGATACCCTACAAAAGTGGTCTGGTGTTCGTCGCTTATAAAGTAAAACCGTCTCATATTACTCTCGGGT
>LVBU01000596.1 GCA_001603185.1 Thermotogales bacterium Thermo_02
TTTGTCGCTTTTATTGTAAATTAGGTTTGTGCAGCAATTTTTAGTTAACATTATAGATCGACTGCAGAGATTCTCGCTTTTGCAATAGCTTTTTTGAGGTATCTTACGGCTCTTCTGGTATAGTAAATTATCTTAACAAAAAACCCGACACTGAGTGCCGGGCTCTGGAGTTATATCTGTCTGATCTGCTCAGTAAGTCTCGCAGAAGAGTTCGAAGTATCCTTTGGAATGCTTGCAGGCCGGGCAAATTTCCGGCGCTTCTCTTGCTTCCAATATGTAACCGCAGTTTCTGCACTTCCAGAGGACCTTTTCTTCCTTCTTGAAGACCCTGCCCTCTTCTACGTTTTCGAGGAGTTTCAGGTATCTCTCTTCATGTTTGCTCTCTACTTTGGCGATATGCCTGAAGCTGTTCGCCACTTCCTTGAAGCCTTCGCTCTCGGCGATATCGGCAAAGGCTGGATAGAGCATCGTCCACTCTTCGTTCTCACCGGCCGCGGCAGCTTTAAGGTTTTCCTTCGTGCCTCTAAGTTCAACCGGATAATCGGCGTCCACGTGAACGGTCGCGGGTAGTTCACCGGCCATACCTTCAAGTATGTGCTTGAAGAAGACCTTTGCGTGTTCCTTTTCGTTATCCGCTGTTTCGGTGAAGATGGCCGATATCTGCTCGTAGCCTTCTTTCTTCGCCACAGATGCATAGTAAGTGTAGCGGTTCCTTGCCTGAGATTCTCCGGCAAATGCCTTCATGAGGTTTTCCAGCGTTTTCGTGCCCTTAAGACTCACAGTTTCACCCCCAAGAATTAGGTATTATTTCGATCTGGCTTTCTTATGTTCCATGACTGATTGAACGATGAAGAGATTCTTTACTCTTTTTATAGTATATAATAAGTAACTTTATTTGTTTAGTCCGCTCTGTGAACTCCGGTGATTTCGTGTCTCTTCGCTTATTCTGTGTACGGC
>LVBU01000597.1 GCA_001603185.1 Thermotogales bacterium Thermo_02
GTACGGAAACAGGCCGTGGATAATTGGAGTCAGAAATCCAAGAGGCGAAAGCGTACAAGACATAGTTGAATACATATACCTTTATGATGGAGCCATAGCCACTTCTGGCGACTATGAGAGATTTTTTGTTGTTGACGGCATACGTTATCATCATATTCTTGATTCGAAGACTGGTCTACCCTCGCGAAGTGGAGTAATCAGCTCCACAGTGATAAGCAAGAGCACAATGCTTGCAGACGCGTATGCAACAGCGGCTTTTGTTATTGGCAAAGAACCGGGAATAACGTTCATGCCTAGATATGGAGCGCTGGTCCTCTTGATAATGGAGGATATGAGCAGATACCGATCACCAGGTTTCGAGGTGTATCAGCAGAAATGACTCTCTTTGAAAGGTATGACTGGTTGATTGTTTTTCTGATTGTTTTTATTTTTGCTTTGACAATACTTCCAAGGGGCAAGTCATCTGGCATCGCGGAGATCTACTACGATGGGGCTTTGATAAGAACTGTTGATCTGAAGAATGATACGACTTTTACCCTCGAACAGGGAATGGAAATCCTGGTAGCCAGTGGAAGGATCTCCGTAATTGAATCCGACTGCCCGGACAAAATCTGTATTGGGCAAGGTGAGATCGATAGACCTGGTATACCTATAGTCTGCGTGCCGAATAAGATCCTCATAAAAATCCGATCGACCGAAAGTTCTGACTTTGACATAGTCACACAGTGAATGTCGCTCTACAGTTTTCGGTACTAGAGAGTGTTATGTTCTATACAAAAAGTGCAAATCGTCTCTCTCATAGTGCTTTGCAAGTTCATTCCGTTGGAGTATTTGAAAAATGACGTCTAAGAGAATAACCACTCTATCAATGCTCATATCTATAGGTTCAGTGCTCTACTTGCTAGAAAGCCTTATCCCGTTCCCTTTACCTGTACCCGGTGGAAAGTGGGGGTTCTCAAACATGGTTCTACTTCTAGCGCTTTCTGGTCTCAGCTTCCAGGATCTGCTGATACTGGCTGCTGGAAAAAGCTTTATTGGAGGACTCCTGACCGGAAGAATCGGCACCCCCGGATTCATAATGGGTTTCTCCGGCGTATTAGTCTCTGCATGCTTGATGTGGCTTCTCTCAAAGACAAGGCTCTTTGGATTTGCCGGTATAAGTCTTGCCGGTGCCGCAATGAGCAACTTCGTTCAGCTGTTTATAGCGGCATATCTCATAATCAAGAGTAGGGAAATACTCTTCTTATATCCCTATATGCTTCTGCTCGGAACTATATCGGCCTTGATAAACGCCTACAT
>LVBU01000087.1 GCA_001603185.1 Thermotogales bacterium Thermo_02
CATTCCTATCGCGGGATCCTGGGGTACTGGATAATAGTCGAAGCTCCATGGCAACGTTCTTATCCAGCTCCAGTCATAAGTCGCCTCGAATCCTGCCAGAATCTTCGACTCTCTAAAAGCGTCTGCGTCTCTTCCAAACTTCCTCTGATAATCATCGAGCTGACCCTGGCTTCTCAACTCCTCGTTTATCAGGTCGTCCGATACGAGACCGGGTACAGACTTCAACTCTTTCTGCAGAGTTATCGCCGGAATCCAGCCGCCATTGACGAGATCGAACTGCATTTTTGCCGTATCGAAGCTCCAGAAAGCGGTTTTGTCGCTGAGCACCGCAGCCATGAAAGTATCGAACTCCCACAGCTGGTTAATGCCGGAGTACTCTCTGGTTGTCGCCCTTCTCAGATAGTTCTTGAATTCGTTTACTTTCCACTCGTAGTCTGGTTTTGGAAGATTCAATTTCTCGAGCAGATCGAGATTCAGGATTATGGCTTCGAAGTGCAGCCTCTCTCCGAGAGCATAGACCTTGTCACGATACTTGTAGGCTTCGCGAACGCTTTCCGGGACAAACTCGATATACGGATCATCCTTCAGAAAATCATCGAGCGGATAGACCCAGCCCTGTGAAACCGGGTAAGAGAGAGGTTCCCACGACTGAGCGACTACGTCGGGGAGCGGTTGTCTCGCAGCGACCTTTGCCGTGAGGAAACCGTTTACGTCCGGTTCGTTTGCCACCACAACAACATCGATATCTGGATAGTACTTGTTGAACTCTGCGGCGAGCTTTCTGTAATTATCTACGTCCCAGCTCCATACGGAGACGGTTATCGTCGCTTTGGCCAGAAGAGAGCCCGCAAAAAGAAGCATCAGAATCACTGAAATAAATAAGAGATTCTTCTTCACGAAAGTACACCTCCCAGGGTTGTCTCATGAAACAATACCATCAAATCCTGTAACTTGTTACAGATACGATTTAAATAGTGGGCAATCACAGAGATTGCCCACAAGAGTCTTCTGATTATTCAGAAACGACCGGCCTTACAGAAACGTTATCGAAGTAGATCGTTGTTGGAGCTTCCTTTCCGAGTTCGATACTGAGTGTGACGATCGGGTCTCCGTCTTCCGGGTGGACATAATCAAACTCGAAGGTCTGCCACTCTTGTGTCAAATCCAGAGTCTGATCCAGGAAGAGACCGTAAGGAGCTCCTGTCTGTACGAACTTGAGGAAGATTGGTCTGGGCGTGTCAACCTTCGCCATCAAGGAGACTTTGTATGAGCCGCCCTTTCTGGGCTTTATCCACTGGTTGAACTGAATATGCCAGGCATCTGCTCCCGTATCTTCAAGCACAAGGTAAGCTATTCCTTCCTTTACACCGTACTCTGCAACTTTAGCGGCGCTTATGTTATAAGTGCCCGCCTGCCATATCCACCATTCAAAGGGAAGGCTTGCCTGATCGTTGGCGATACCCAGACTGAAATCTCCGTTACTGACTAAATTCTCAGGCTCTTCTTCATCGAAGAAGTAGTCTATAGCTTCCGATTCGTCAACTACCTCTTTTTCTTCCACGGGAACCTGCGACTTATCGACGGGTTTGACAATGATGTCCTTGAAGAAGATAGTCGTTGCCGGATCCTTTCCGAGTTCGAAGCCGAACGTGACCACCTCGTCGGCAGTCCTGCCATGAGTGTAATAGAATTCGTATGTTTCCCACTCCTCGCCTAACGCAACTGTCTTGGCAAAGTAATTGGTCCACGGCTCGTGAGTCTGCAAAATCTTGGCGTTGACAGTCCTTGGCTTGTCGGCGCGCGCCTTGAACGTCACAAGGTAGCTTTGCTCTCGTACCAGCTCGGTCCACTGGTTGAACTGGATATGCCAGGCCTCGGGACCGGCGTTTTCTAGATCTATGAACACCGAGCCGTCTTCCACACCGAAGCTCGAAACTAGGGCGCCGCTGATTCCGAATTTGCCGGCTTCCCAGAACCACCATTCGTACGGGCTGTTTGCCTGATCGTTAACTATAGCGGAACTGAAGTCTCCGTTCCTGATAACACTTCCGTCGTGAATATCTTCAGCCTCCGCAGCAGTTTTAGCCTCTGACGATCCCGAGAAAGCAACAACCGGTAGAAAAGCTACGCTAAAAACTAGAGCCAACACCAGTATCAATTTCGACATTGCTCTCACCCCTTAAAATCAAATTTGACGGTCTTCTATCTGTTTCTTTGCTCGGAAGAACAAATAAAGCCCTCATCAACTGAATCCTCACACCGTTCTTACCGAAGACATTCATTTTCAGTGTGAGTGACTCAGAGTTGAAGAGGATAGGCTGCGTATAATGCTCTAAAGCGAAGTGCGACAGAGAGTACATAGTGAAACTGTTTATGAAACACAACCGATGATATCACTGGAACTTGTTACATAAGAAGTCTGAGAATTGTGCATCTGGAATGTCCTGTTAGGAGGATTCCGAATGACCTACTTGACCCATCCGTCACGGGCTTTCTACGAATCCATTGTTATGGCAGCAATATGGTTTGCGCAATCGGAAGGAACTCTCAAGTACTTCGGTAAGTGTAAGATAACTTAGTCTGTGAAGACGAATCGCATCTTGAATGAGATTAGAAAGCTCCAGACGCCGTTAATATTCCGTACTCGTGGGAGACGGCTTCATCCAGAAAGCTTTTTGTAGGTCTCCGTTCTTTTCCAGTTGACGACGACAATTCCGGAAGCGACCAGCACTAACGAGAGAAGCACATATGCGTTGAGTGATTCGCCCGGAACGAAAGCTGCCGAGAGGAAGACTCCGGCGACCGGTATGACGAAGCGGAACATGGTTATTTCTCCCGCTTTGTTGACACTTAGAAGTGCATACCAGAGAGAGAATGCAATTGCAGAGAGAAGCATCGAGTAAATCAGTAGTGCTGTTCCTTTTGCGGTAAAGACCAGAGAGTCGTCTCTCAAACCGGGCAGACCGGAGAGGAGAAGCATTAATCCACCCAGCGATAGCTGCCAGCCAGATACCAGGAAGGGAGACCTCTTCGCGGAAAGCCATTTAGCGTATATCGTTCCGATAGATCCAATGGCCATGGCAATAACCATGAAGCCATCCCCTTCGAATACAAAGCTCAGAGTGAAGCCTTTGTCAAAGTTCGCCAGAAAGACTCCCGTAAAGCCGAGCAGCATGCCCACAGTCTTTTTCCAGCTCAGCTTGTCGTTTCGGTATATGTAGTGGGCTATAAGTATTACTATGAAGTTTTCCCCGGCCATTATCAACGACGATTTCGCCCCTGTGGTGTAACTCAGTCCGTTGTAGAAGAAGAAATACAGAAGGAATGTCTGCATGATACCGAGGCTTATCAGATGCAGATAATCACTTCTCTTGAACCTCTCTCTTCCCTTCCTTCCAAGGGGTATGGACAGAAGCAGGACCATGATTCCCGCACCGAGAAATCTTATCCCTGCAAATACGAGTTTCGCAGACACATCGTCCGGCGCAATCGCCATTTCTTCATAACCTATCTTGAGAACCGGAAAGGCACTGCCCCATAGAACTGAGCAGAAGACGGCCGTCAGGGCCGCGATGGTTTTGTTCTTGAAAATCTCCATACGGTAAGTCTATACCTTACTCATTAAGCGAGTAATAAGGAATCCTCACGAATTTTCGTGAGGAGTGGCGAAAGTCATTTAACGTCATTCCCGATTATGGTTTCAAGTTCTCAGACTTCAGATGCAGAAAGGCTGTCTGATTATCGTCTTCAGCTTTTCCGGAGTGCTGCGCCGTGGATCTCCGATATAGATCTCGTGGTGTTTACCGCAAAGCATTCCTCCGCGACCGTTGATGGAAGCATGGACTTTTCCTATCGTCGGCGCTTCGTCTGCGTATGGTCCGATATGCATTGTCTGTGCGCTCAGTCCTTCACGAAAGCTCTCTATTCTCAGTCTTTCCAGCGGAAGGTTCTTCTTCTTCCTCTTAATCTCTTCGAGCGCGGCATCGCTTTCCTGAGGTGTGACTCCGAGAGGCTGTAAGATCATGAGAGTCCAAAACCAGTCGTCTTTTCTGTCGAGTGAGAATTCCGACATATCTCTGGCCCACCAGAGGCCTTCAAGCGGCATTACTTTGTAGTCCTGACCTGTCTTCTTCTTTATGAACTTCAGTGTGTATGAGAAGGAGTAAAGAGTCTCTGTTATGAGCTGAAAGTCTTCGACCGTATTTGGATTTCCCTCTCCGTCGGCCATGATGAAGGTAAACTCAGGGACATCAATGATCTCGACCTCTTTTGAAGAGGGTTTGTAGTACGCTTTCAAGATCTCATAGGGTGTCGTAGTATCACCTCCATAGCGATTATACAGCCTGACCTGACAAATCCCTTATCACTATGAACTGTCAGAAGTCCGTCTGATGGAGCTAAAGCGAGAGAATTCCCAGGACTCTCCTCTGGAATATCGATAGATCGGCTTTTCTTATAAGCAGCGTGGAGAGTGCGTCGGGTCTATCGGTTATTATGGAGTTGACGCCGAGGCTTGCAAATCTGGTCATCGACTCCAGATCGTTGACAGTCCAGACGTGAATCTCTCTCCCCATTGACCTTGCGCGATTTATGAAGCTCTCACTTATTATCGTAGAGGAGATGCTGTAGAGATCTACGTCTATTGTCCAGATGTCTCTGCTCATATACGTTACAATGAGGCCGATCGGAATCTCTGGCGAAAGGCTTCGGACTTTTGAGAGCTGGCTTCTGCTTGTGGAAGTAATCAGTACTCTGTCTTTGAATTCGAAATCCTCGAGTATCCTGATTACTGCCTCTTCAATGCCAGGGGATCTGCCATAGTCTTTCAGTTCAATGTTGAGCCTTATGTTAGGATCGACCTGCCTCATATAATAGATGACCTCTTCGAGAGTGGGAATCTTCTCTCCGATGAACCGTCTGGAAAATCGACTTCCTATCTCCAGTTCCTTTATCTCTTCCAGAGTGAGCTCTGCAACACTCTTTCCCACCCCGGCGACTTTGGAGAGCGTCCTGTCGTGATTGAGCACAACGAAACCGTCCCTAGTAATCTGTACGTCTATCTCTATTATGTCGGCCCCGTCCTCAACCGCCAGGATCACGGCACTCATAGAGTTCTCAGGAGCCTTTATGGAACTACCTCTATGAGCTGTAACCAGCGGGAGATCAATCTCGGACTCAACTGCCAGTCTTCCGAAGAAATCGAAGAAAGTCGATTGGGCTGCAAAGAGTATGAACAGGATTATTAGCCAGGGCCTCTTCTGGAGAGCTGAGACCTTCATATTATCTGAGGATTCCTCTTGAAGGAGTTCGGGTCTGCGCAGTCTTAGATCGCAGAAGAGCCTTGTGGTGAGAATCGAATACATACTGGAGACCAGGATGGACAGCACACTCATAATGATCGTCTCCGCCGAAGCGAATAGCGAGAGCCGCAGTATATTGAAAGAAGTCGGTTCGTAGCTGGTGTTGATGATCGAGGTCCTGGCGATCTGGAAGGCAGATGAGATGGCGATAAGTACAAGCACCGCCACCAGCCAGAATCTTACTAGAAAGGCGGCAACTTTGATCCTGTTCCCGCTTATCAGTTTCTTGCTTTCTCGCAGGGCCTGCGCAAAAGGTTTTCTCCCTATCATGGCAAAGTGCATCGCGAATAGCCAGGAGAGCAATAGCCTGATAAGCACTACTGTCGAAAGGGCGGCCAGCAACCAGCCGAGAATACCTGTGGAGAATGAAGGATAGTTTCCGGAGAACGAGCTGTTGGAAAGCCTTCTGAGCTGGAACATGAATATCGTCAGTATCGGGACGGAACAGAAGGTATAGATACCCCCCAGAAATGAAGAAATACCTATGATTCTCGGCAGTGTTCTCACTACTCTCAGAAGCAGGTCTCGCATTCTGGGGATGTGTCCTTTTATTCTGCCAGACGCTATGAGAAGCAGACCGCTCTGTTCAATCGAGAAGCCCGTAAGCCAAAAGAAGATGACTATCATCACTACGACGATCCCCGGAAAGCTTTCGGTAAACTGCAGGATTCCAAGGTTCGCTGACCTTCCTATTCCCGGTATATTGATTAGAGATCTCAGGAGAAACGCAACTAACGGAATGGATAGGGAAGCGAAGATGAATCTCCAGAGAATCAGGAAGGTAACGAGATTTACGGCAGAAGCTCTGAGATCGCCAAGTAAAAGATTCACTCGTCCTTTGATATTGGTCAAAGTAAACTACCTCCGTGGTGCAATTATAGTTTAGACAGGAGAAATAAGGAAAGAGGTTTGACTTAGTCGTTTCTCGCGCCTCAAGAATCGGCCATTTTCGACTATAATTGTCTTAGATATGAATTGTCCTGGAGGTTTTCATGAAGAAGTCATTTGTCTTTTTTACCCTTCTAGTCTTCGTAACTCTCGTTTTTTCCAGCACTCTGCTGGTTAAAGCGACAGGAGAAAGAAAGACCGAGGATGAGCTTTCCGGTGGAACGATAGCTATTGAAGCGGATACGACGGGTCATTTCATTCCCGGTTTTGAGCTAGTGCGCGGCGATCTATGGGTCACTATGGCTGTACAGGATCCTCTTTTCAGAAAGCTCAGCGGGGACCGTCTGAGTCCCGGACTTGTCCGTGAGTGGATCTGGACGGAGGGAAACAGGAAGCTCCGGATCACTCTGCGAGACGACATCCGCTGGTATGACGGAACACCGATCACGACACGCGACTTCGAATACTCTGTTTCCGTATGGAGCGCTAGCAAGGACTCATTGCTGTATGACGTACTGAAGGATCCAGCAATTCTGGAGTTCAGCGTTATCGACGAGAGAAGTGTTATCTTCTCTTTCAATAGGCCTTTTCCGGAGTTTATTGACTATCTCTCCGTAGGCCTTCTTGCGAAACATGTGTATGCGGACAGGCTCGGTCTGAAACCGGAAGAGTTTTCAGAGAGCCGTTACATGGCCTATCCTCCCATTGAAGCGACCTCTGGACCCTTCTTTCTTGATAGCAACAGCAAGAAAGGTGAGATCTCTCTAAAGCGAAATCCCTTGTGGCACGGAGATAAGATGAGTCCTCATCTTCCTCTGTTCTTCGACGATTGGCCAAAGAAGGCCCTGCTCGATGAGATAAAACTGATCGAGGTAAATAACAGCGAAGAGAGAGTTGCTATGTTCAAAGCCGGTTCGTTGAGTCTGGTCTTTGGTGAGGAAGAGTACACGGCCGGGCTGCTGAGAGAGGCGGAAAATGGAAGCTACAACTACTCCATGTATCCGGACGGTTCTTATCACGCAATAATTCTGAATCACAGAAATGAGACTCTCTCAAACCGTTCGGTAAGAAGAGCTCTCAGAATGGCAATTGACTTCGACTCACTACTGAATCTATTGGCTCCCAATTCGATCAAAGCCTTCTTGCCACTTGATCCCAGAACCGGTCTTCTGAAGGATCTGGAGTCACAGATCGCTGATCTAGAATACGATGTCGATCTTGCCAGAGATCTACTGCAGAGAGAAGGTTATTCTCAAAGGATCACATTGACTCTGAAAGCATATCTCGGAGTTCCAAAAGGCTTCACAGACAGCCTTGCCAGAATGTGGAAAGAGATAGGAGTAGATCTAAGGGTAGAGAGGGTGGACTGGATAACTCTACTTAGCGATATCTCAACTGCAAACTATGATATGGTTTACCTGAGGCTCGACGCTTTGGACTATCCTGAGATTTCACCCTGGACGGTGGAGTATGATTACGAGCTTAAGAGTGGCTGGGACACAGGCTATGTGAACCCACAGCTGGTACGAATAGCCAGGAGGGCGGCCAGTGAACCGGAATGGATCGGAAGACTTCCATTCTATCTTGGAGCATACAGAATATGGACTCAAGATGTGCCCATAATAGTGCTATCCTATAATCGCAGGCCACTATTCTGGAGAAGTGACCTGTCCGGTCCGGCTACGGGTTTTGGCGAACTCTACTGGAATCTTGCCGAATGGCATCTCCAGAGCCGTTAGCGTAATTATAATCTCAGTGCGGGGTGTTGGCGATCGGGATAAGTGTCGATAGAAGAAAAGGGGGGCTAGGCTTTGCTTGTGATCGCAAGAGACGAACTGAAGAAGATAAGGTATTTCCTTCAGGGTTACGGCAGGGAACTGGACAGACGGTTATTTGACTTTCTCTTCATCAACGGTTCTGCGGAAAGCGTGATCGAGGAACTGGAGAAGTATCAGAATTTGGACGGCGGCTTCGGCAACGGCCTGGAACCGGACTTCAAACTCCCGGATTCTTCTCCCATGGCTACTAGCGTTGCCTTTCAGTACATAGAGAACCTTGGAGTTCGTAACCGGGATCTCGATGAGATAGTCGCAAAAGCCATCGCTTACTTCGATAAAACATTTGTGCCGGATAGAGCGGGGTGGTATGCCGTTCCGGGAGAGGTCAACAATTTTCCGCACACTCCCTGGTGGCACTTTGTTGAAGATGAAGGAATGTGCGCCATAGACAAGAATTGGGGAAATCCGACCGCGGAGATTATCGGCTATCTTAACAAGTATCGACAGTATTCAGGCCTCGATGTTGAATCTATCACTTCAAATGCCATCTCTTACTTCAACAGTGTGAACGACTTCAACTCGTTTCACGAAGTCTTCTGTTTTGTGTCACTGCATAATCTCCTGGATAGTGAAAAGGCTGGAAAGCTTGAGCCGAGAATTTTTGAAGCCGTTGATCTTCTGACGAGCAAAGATGAAGACGAGTGGCAGGATGAATACGTTGCAAAGCCACTCGATTTCGCCCGTGACTCTTCAAGAACCTTCGGAATCAGTCCATCGTTGATCGATAGAAATCTCGATTGCTATGTCGATACTCTTCAAAAACGGGGTAAGATCAAGCCATCATGGTCAAAGAGTTTTTACGACGGCGAGCTGGCCTCTTCGTGGGATGAATGGATTTTGATTGGAACCGTCCGGGCACTGCTCGCACTGGAAAGACATGGAAGAATTATTGGCTAAATGGAGGTTTTGGATACGATGAAGGATATTATTGAGAATGAGAGAGTCGTGGCAGTTATTAGAAGCGACTCCATGGAGAGATGTCTCGAAATCGCCAGAAGTTGCTTCAAAGGCGGAATCAAGATTCTAGAAATAACTTTTACCGTTCCAGACGCGGCGAAAGCGATTTCGATACTTTCAAGTGAGCTTGAAGGAGCATACGTCGGAGCGGGCACGGTGCTCACCGATGAGCAGTTTGACAGCGCAGTCAGGAGTGGAGCAAAGTATGTCGTGAGTCCCCATCTTTCCGAGGAACTTGCCATTCATGCCAGAGCCGTTAATACTCTATATCTTCCTGGAATAATGACACCTACAGAGTATGTCAGGGCAAGCGATCTGGGGCTTTCGATGGTCAAAGTGTTCCCGGGTGATGTGCTGACACCAGCATTTGTGAAATCGCTGAGGGGGCCTTTCCCGGAGGCACGGTGCGTCGTTTCCGGAGGAGTGAGTCTGGATAACATCGGTCTCTGGTTTAAGGCAGGGACTACTGCAGTCGGAATCGGTTCGGATCTGACCGGTGGTACGGAGCAAGAGATTGAATTGAAGGCACGTCAGTATGTCCTCAAAGCCCGTGCCTCTTGATGGATTTGAAGTGATTATGCAGTTACTATATCGTCGATTTCATCGATACCGGCCATTTTGAACGGCGCGACTGCATTGAACTTGCTTTGATCGACGAGAAGGATCCGCCTGTTCGAGCTCAACAGCATTCTCCTCTTTATGCTTGCGGAGAAGGGACTGAGTTCGAAAGTGCCCGTACCTTCTCTATATGCTGCGCACGAGAAGAAGAGCTTGCTCGCGTAGATCGAACTGATGAAAGTCTCCGCTCTTGGCCCTATTAGCGAATCAAACCCGTACTGGAGGCTGCCTCCGCTTGACTCAACCGAAAACCCGGAAATCCTGGACAACGCGAGCAGTATGTTCAGTCCATTTGTGATTATGTGGAGCTTATTGAAGTTCTTTATCAGTTTCAGGGCGAAGACGTAGCAGGTTGTGCTTTCGTCTATAAAGAGAACGTCGTTCTCTTCAACTAGCTCTATTGCCCTTTCTGCAATGTCTTCCTTTGCTTTTCTGCATTCCTTTAGCCGCTTTAAAAAGAAGCTATCGGGGTCCATTTCGTGATTAACCATTTTCACTATTCCATAGCCGTTGACGACAAGTCCTGATTTCTGGAGCTCTTTCAGATCTCTTCTAAGAGTTACCAGCGAAACTTGCATATCATCGGCCAGCTTCGATGTTTTCATTGAGGAATTCTCCGCCAAAAGCGCAAGGATCTTCTGCCTTCTCTTATCCTTGTTTAATGCCACAGCATCCACTCCTGTCGTCATTTTTGACACGCTAAACCTTTCAGCGGCCAGGTCTTCTCATCAATCTCAAACCTTCAACGCCCAGCAACAGACCTCCCCATAAAGCTAGAGTCAGGAACTGGCTTATGCCCAGAAGATTTAGACCGCTAGATATTACCTGCAAAAGCACAAGCCCGAGGAAGACTCCCGATACCTTTCCAAATCCGCCGTTGGGGTTTATTCCTCCAAGGACCGAAACCAGGACTGTCACGAGCAGATATGAGGAGCCATAACCGGCCTTAGCAGAATTGAATCTCGCAATCATTATCAGGGAGGCGAGACCGGCAAGGAGTCCGGAGATCATGTAGACGAGAATAGTGACCTTGTTCGTATTTATGCCCGAAAAGCCTGTAGCCTTTATGTTTGAGCCGATCATGTATGTAGAAAGGCCCAGTCTTGTCTTGTTTAGAAGAATAGCCATGACGATCGCTACTCCGATAAAGATAAACATAGGAACGGGGACTCCCAAAAATACTCCATTTCCAATCTGCAGAAGACTTCTGGGAAGACCGGAGATAACGTATCCTTTAGTTATTACGAGACTAATTCCTTCAAGGAGTGTCATCGTCCCGAGGGTCGCCAGTATTGGAGAGATTCCAATGTAAGCGATTATAAGTCCATTTACCAGTCCGACGACTAGAGAGATCGACATACCCGCCAGAATCGCGACAAATATTATCCAGCCTGTCTGCGAGGCGTCCATACCTGCAGTAACATTTCTGGTAATGATCATCGCCATCACTATACCGGAGAGATTGGCCGAAGTTATTATAGAGAGGTTGATTCCCCCGGTCAGCATGGTGATCATCATTGCCAGGGCCAGAACACCCAGCTCCGGTAGTTGAAAGGCCATCGATTGAAGGTTACCGGCCTTCAAAAACTGTCCCGGAAGAAGCAACGAGAAAACTATTATCAGAGCGAAAAGGATCGTGCCCAGAGAGATCATTTCAGTGTGCTTTGAAAAAGCGCTCGTTCCGCTACTCTTATTCCTGGACATGTATAACTGCACCCCTTCTATCGTTAATTTTTCTCTGATAAGCAGTGATTCCGACACTCACAATGATTATTATACCGATGAACACTTTGTGCCAGTAAGAGGAAATGCCCAAGAGCGTCAATCCGTTCTGGACGATTATTATCAGGCCGAAGCCGAGAATCGTCCCGAGAACGCTTCCTGTACCTCCGGCCAGGCTGGCACCACCGAGGACAACTGCCGCCAGGACCTCCAGTTCTCTGCCCATAAGTGCGTTAGGCGCTACGGTGAGCATCATGTTTGCCTGCACTGTCGAGGCAAGACCTGCTAGAAACCCCATGAAGCAGTAGACGAAAAGCTGTGTCTTGAAGATACTTATCCCCACTCTCTTCGCGGCTTCCTGATTTCCCCCGGTTGCGTAGATATTTCTTCCCAGTGATGTGAACTTCAGCAGGATCCACGTTACTGTGAAAGACAGCACGAGTAGAAGTATTGGAAGTGTTATGCCTGTAGTCATACCCGATGCGTTCTCCCATTTTATGACGTTTCGTTCCATGAACCACATCGGAAAACCGTACATCCACTTTCCACCGCTTATGAATATTAGGAGACCATAGAAGACGTTCATTGTTGCTATGGTTACGATGATCGAAGGGGTTTTCAGAGTATAGACCAGTATTGCGTTTACTCCACCCAGAGCCAGACCTACACTACCCGCGATCAGAAAGGCCAGGAACATGTTTCCTCCGTGATTTATAACGACTGTCGCCATAACATACTGCGAGACTGTCGCTATTGCTGTGAAGGAGATATCGATTC
>LVBU01000598.1 GCA_001603185.1 Thermotogales bacterium Thermo_02
GCTATACTCAAAAGTCAAACTGCCCGATCGACTTTTTGACTTTGCCCGCTAACACGACGTTATCTGTTAATATCAGTTATGGGAGAGAATACGTATGTAGAAAACCATATCAGACTGTTCTCCGTTATCGCACCCTTTTATAATCTCGCTTTTAGATCGCAGTTGAGGACTTATAGAAGGCTGCTGAAAGATAATCTGTGGAGACTGCCCGACGGTGTGGAGACCGTACTGGATATTGGTTGCGGAACGGGAGCCTTTGCGAAGGCCTTGAGCGAATGCGGGATGATAGTTACTGCCGTAGACGCTTCAATGAGTATGGTGAAGATAGCCAGGAGAAATCTGAAGGGAAGGAAAGTCAAAGTATTGAAGGGAGACTTCTTCGGGAGCCTCCCCTTTGAAGACGGGAGTTTTGATCTGATTGTCGCTTCTTACGTAGTTCACGGACACAGAAGAGAGGGAAGAGAGAAGTTCTACATGGAGACAAGGCGGATCTGTAAAAAGGCGTTGTTGCTTCATGAGTTTTTTCCAAACAGAAGTCCGGTGGTTTCCTTCGTTGAGTTTCTTGAGAGAAGCGACTACCGTGATTTCGTCTCTTCTGCTCTTGACGAGCTAAAAGAGTTTTACCCGGTTGTAAAGCCCGTAAGACTTTCAAAGAAGACTGGCTGGTACATTTGTAGTTGCCGATAAGGCCAGATCGAGGATTTTCTCTAACAGTATTTTGAGGATAAAGTGCTAGTATTGAATAAGCTAAGGAGAAGGCAGGTGTCATCTATTTACATAGAGCGATTTGCGAGGTTGTGGACATGAAGAGAAGGATTTCACCTTATCTCTTCATCCTTCCGGCCGGTATGGTAATCGTCTTTTTTCTTATCTATCCGCTAATTTACTCCTTCGTCATAAGTTTCTATGAGTGGGATTTGTCGCCTACAAAGTCTTTTGTCGGCATCGGCAACTACAGTCAGATAATACTCTCTCCCGAATTCTGGAACTCGATGTTATATACGGCCTATTACATCATTGGAGTTCTTCCGGCTTCACTTATTCTGGGGTTTCTATTTGCCGCCCTTCTGAACGACACTACTTTGAAGGGCATTGGCCTCTTCAGGACGGTTTACTTTCTCCCCGTTATCACTTCGCCAATTGCGGCGGGCATGGGGTTCAGTTTTCTCTTCAGTACGGAACTGGGTTACGTGAACCATCTGGTGAAAGGGTTTGGGGGCGATTATGTGAACTGGCTGACAAATCCCGAAGGAGTAGTTCAGATTATGTTCAACTGGACCGGCATTCAGCTACCGAGAATTCTACAGGGTCCGAGTGTAGCTCTCTTCGTGATAATTCTCATGGGAATCTGGCAGAATCTGGGTTACGCCATGGTAGTATATTTGGCGGGCCTGCAGGGTATCCCCGGGACTTACTATGAAGCCGCTTCACTCAGTGGAGCCTCAAGATTTCACTGTATGACTAAGATCACGATTCCACTACTATCACCGACCACCTTCTTTCTACTGATAATGTTCAGCATCAATACCTTTCAGGTCTTCGGCCCGATAATGGTTATGACACCCGATGGCGGACCTTTGAATACAACTTCAGTCGTTGTATTCAGGCTCTATAGAGAGGCCTTCACCTATTATCGTTTCGGATATGCGGCGGCAATGGCCTTCATTC
>LVBU01000599.1 GCA_001603185.1 Thermotogales bacterium Thermo_02
TTGTAGGCTAGTATATAGCCTACCTCCTTACGGAGTAATCTTCCCATTGCCAATGTTATCTCTGTTCTCTATAGAGAGCGTCGCGAGAGCGATCGACGAAAGCTTTGATGGAGCAGAGTCGGCGCGAGAGACAATAACTATCGGAGCCGTTGCTCCAAGGACGAGCCCGGCTATAGTTCCACCGGCCAAATACACTGCCGACTTGCCAAGGAAGTTTCCGCTTGCGATATCCGGAGCAACAAGCAGGTCGGCCCTGCCCGCAACGGGACCGGAAACCTTCTTGATCTCTGCTGCTAATGGCGATAACGCGTTGTCCAGACCAAGCGGACCTTCAATGTCGCAATCGGCTATCTGACCTCTCTGTGCCATCTTGGTGATTATCGCAGCTTCCATTGTGTCGGGCATATCGGTGTTGACAACCTCAACAGCCGCGATCAAAGCCACTTTAGGTCTTTCATATCCTGTTGACTTGAGAAACCTCACTGCGTTTTCGATTATCGATACCTTCGTCTGCAGATCGGGCCTTATTACCATCCCTCCGTCACTAACAAAGACCAGTCGATCGATAGCCGGCACGTCCATCGCCACGATGTGACTGAGAATGCTACCAGATCGCAAGCCCCACTCCTTGTTGAGGACTGCTTTAAGGAGAGTTGATGTCTTCACGAGTCCCTTCATCACTATATCGGCCTCTCCAGATCTCACGAGTTTTACTCCAAGCTCACAGGCTTCCTCAAGACTCGCGGCGTCAATAATCTTACCTTCAAGACCTTCCTCTTCCAGTATAGCTTCAGTCTTTCGTTTATTCCCTACGAATACAGGGGCGGCAATGCCTTCCTCGACGGCCAGTCTGAGCGCCCTTACTCCCTCGCGATCATCGGACCCTATCAAAACAACTCTTCTGGTCTTTCTTCTTCTGGCTTTCTCTAAAAGCTCGGCGAAATCTCTCATCGTCAAAATCCTCCTTGACAAACTTCGAGAAGACCTGCCTTCTCAAACTATCTTAACCGGCAAGAAGACGTTCTTCCAGGACTATTATAAAGCCCTTAGGAGTCTGACTTGTTAACTGATATATATGGTGTCTGTTCTGAGAAGAAAGAAATGAGTGAATTGAATAGAAAAGTGACCCAACTCCATTGCTACTCTTGCCTTATCTTAGCTCGTGCTTAATTCTACTATTCTGGATTACCTCAATTGCTTCTGATTTGATTATTGGATGGTATTGACGTACTTCTCTGCTGCTTGTTGAAAATGATAAGCAATAATCTCATTAGGTTTGGGTCGCATTGTCAGCAGGAACTGAGCTACTTCGATATCTAATTTGGCTAGTTCAAACCACTCCTGCGCATAAGATCTACTGTCCATAAATCCGAATTCCTTCAGTTTTTATCGTGTGTTCCATATTCGCGACGAATTCAGCCCGTTTGTGAAAATCGTCTTGCTCATAGACAATAATATCGATAGGCTCTTTCGTCACAGTTCCTAAGGCCTTGCGCGCCTTGATCATTACATCAATTCTGCGTTGTCCCTTAAGGTCGGACACAATGCAAAGGTCAACGTCGCTTTCGTCATCCGGCGTGCCATAGGCATGGGACCCAAACAGATAAACCTCTTTCAATGGAATATTCTCCGTCCTCAAGACCTCCATCCATTGATTCAAACGCCGTCTCAAATCTTTATTCATGGAATTCACCTCCAGAAACGTCTTTCAAATATATCCTACCAAGATCCCTGTCATTACGCAATTATCGTAGGCATTCCGACAAAAGGGAACCAGACCGAACTGGTCCTCTATATGTTCCCCATTACCACATTTGTTTCCTATGACAAATTCCCAACAATCTTCCCCAGTACACCCAGAACCAGAACTTCCACAACATTCACCACTAAATGGTTTCAGCGTGTCAGCACAACTACCGTCTCCACATGCATGGAGTGTGTAGAATGGCTGTGAAGCCTCCTCGCGATACTAGTACTTAGCTTAAGCAAGAGTTCTGTCAACAAATACAGTGTCAATTGTTCCCTACTAGCGGCTGGAAAGGAAAAATGCGTTAATGATGACGAACCTGGAACTCGACACTACCAGTAGAGGGAGAAAAGAGATCGTCTAGTAGATCCATCTGGATTATCTCGCCTACAAGGACTCCGTTTTCCGCAAGATGCCTTTCCAGTTTCTGGAGCTGTTCTTCGACGTTTTCTGGTCTACAACAGACACATGAAAACACCCCGCCCTCAATTACGTAGAGCTTAGCTGTAATGGACTCCTCGTTACAGGTCGCGGAATTGAATAAGTAGGCAGGTTGGTAACGGTCTTGGTGATAGCGAAGGAGAATCCCCGTTTCGTGTTGGTTTACTAGCTGGTACTTTTCAATCATAGGATAGAATGCTGAATACACTGCAATGAGTTCCTTTGACGACTCCTGGCCGGTAAGGCTGATTGTTATAACCTGACGCGTGGGAATCTCACGACGATAGATGCCACGTTGCTCTACCGAGGAAAGAGCGCAGGTGATCTGTCTTTGAACGGAACTCATGCTCGAGATTTTTCGCCGTAAATCTGCTAGTTTCTCGAGTCCCTGCACCTTCTCCCTTTCTAAGAACTCCAATAATACTTCTGTGTCAAAGACCCTCTTGAGATCGTTAGGACTGACTCCTAAAGATCGGGCTGCCTTGACAACTTCCAGAACCAGGAGTTGATCAGTGGAGTAATACCGATACTTGGTAACAGGATCAACAGTGTAAGGCTTGACAAGGCTTAGTCTGTCGTAGAAGCGAAGCACCTTCACTGTTAATCCCATGATCCGAGAGGTTTCGCCAATGCTCAATAACTGGTGATCTTTCGTCATCTGTCAATTACCTCCCGAATCACTATAGTGAAGATGATCGTCTTGCAAGGCCAGATTCTCCTCTTTGATATTGTTTCAGGCGGTATCTCAGCCCCTACTGCATTCAAAACGGCTTAGAGCGCGCTGTAGCCTACTCCATAGCTTCGCAGCCCTAAATGCGCGCTACGCCCACGAATCGATGTTGCGACCATAAAGGAAGATATGCAGATCCTCGGCCTTGCTGTTGAGGGTGAGATTAACCTTCTTCTCCGCTAAACAGCCGAAACCCTGACTATCATAGAATCTGTAGTTGCACTTGGTGTCTGTGTACAGATAGATTGAATGGACCGCTTCTATTTCAAAGTAGTTCATAAGGTTGTTTACTAGAGTTTTGCCAACTCCAAGACCACGGCATGCACTAGATACAGCTAAGAACACTAACTCGCCGTCAAAGTGTTGCCGATATATTGACATAGTATAGGAT
>LVBU01000088.1 GCA_001603185.1 Thermotogales bacterium Thermo_02
AGATATAAGGAGTGATAATGTGACCCGATCAAAGAAAACCAGATATGCGATTCTTGGCATTCTAAGTCAGGAGAGTCTTTCGGGATATGAGATAAAGAAGCTTATAGAGGAGAGGCTGAGTTTCTACTGGAATGAAAGCTACGGTCAGATCTATCCAACTCTGAAAGAGCTTCAAAAGGAAGGACTTCTCGAAAGCAATAAGGTGAGCCAACAAGGAAGGCCAGACAAGAATGTCTACAGGTTGACAGAAAGTGGACTGGCTATCTTGAGAGACTGGCTTGAGGAACCGATAGACAGCGAATGGTTGCGACTCGAACTTCTTCTTAAACTCTCATTTGGGAATCAAACTTCCATGTGCACGAACAGAAAACGCATCGAAAAATTCAGAGAAAGCGTTGAGCAGAGACTCAGGCTGATGGAGCTCTTCGAGTTGAACCTAAAGGAAGTGATCGACGACCATCCCGATCACCCTTATCAGCTGGTAACAGTCATTTTCGGAAAAAAGACTTATCAGGCATGGCTTGATTGGTGCGAAGAAGCGTTAGCACTTCTGGAAGATTCTGAAGCAAAACTGGAGGCGGAAAACAATGGTTAACAAAAGGCAGAGAGTTAGAAAGGCTGTACTGATAATATCAATGATCCTCTTTCCGATAACACTCAATTACTTCTCTCCGTATCTTATTGTTGTCGGAGCGGCTCAGGGCATAGTTGTGGGAAGTCTCGTCACTTTCGGAGCGCTCTTTATCTCTTCTCTCTTTCTTGGAAGACTCTTCTGCGGTTGGCTCTGTCCCGCTGGCGCACTGCAGGAGATGGCCTTTCTGGCAAACGATAAGAAGGTCAACGGAAAACGGCTCGATTGGATCAAGTACCTTCTAATCTGGTCGCCCTGGGTTACGACGATCGTCTTTCTTCTTATTTGGAGCGGTGGAATAAGGAAATTCGATCCCCTGTACTTGACAGAGACAGGTATCTCTGTCTCAGAGCCAGCCAACTATATCATATATCTTGCGGTGGTGGGGGCATTTCTGGTGATATCTCTGATCGGAGGAAGAAGGGCGGGATGTCACGCTGCTTGCTGGATAGCTCCATTCATGGTTCTTGGAAGAAAGACCAGAAATATCTTCGGCTGGCGTAGTCTCACTTTGACAGCCGAGCCTGAAAAGTGTGTTAACTGCGGTATCTGTACGAGCGTCTGTACTATGAGTCTGGATGTTCAGAAAATGGTGGCCGAAAGAAAGATGGAGCATAGCGAGTGTATTCTCTGTGGTCAATGTATCGACTCATGTCCGAAGAATGTGATTTCCTACTCATACTCAAGAAGTAAGCGCGATCAGTAAGACTACGTATTCTCTTGTGAGAACTAACCTGCAATTAGTGCAACTCAGATCAAGAATCTTCTTCTCTCTTACGGTATATTATTTGCAGGAGGGATTGCTGTGTACGAATGGCACGAAAAGGTTCAGCGGATTATTGAGCTTATCGAGCTAAATCTCGAAGAGAGTCCGTCTCTTTCTGAAGTCAGTGAAAGGCTATTCTATTCGCCTTTCTACTGCACAAAGAAGTTTCATGCCCTGACCGGAATGAGACTGAGAGATTATGTCAGACTTAGAAAGATCTGTAAGGCGGCACTGGAGCTGCGCGATAGCGAAAAGTCAATCGGAGAAGTGGCGATCGATAACGGGTTCTCTTCTCAGGCGGCCTTTAGCAGGTCTTTCAAGAAGGCTTACTTGGTTACGCCCAAAGAGTACAGACTATCGCCAAGACCGATCCCGCTTCTGCTGAAAAGGATCGTGTTCGATCCCTACATTCTCGGCATCAAAAGGAGGCAGAACTTGAGCGAAAGAGAACTGGAGAAGGTTGAAGTAAGGATCGAGAAATCACCCGCACACTTGTTCATTGGAATCAGAAATATTCAGGCGGAAGGGTATTTCCACTTCTGGGAGCTTCAGGAGAATACTCCCGGTATGGACTGCCACACAGTGACCGGTCTCCTCGAGAGTATACCAAGCCTTCACGGTCAGATTGGAGGTTGGTACTTCGAAAACGGAAAGCGCGGTTACCTGTACGGAATTGAAGTGCCGGCAGACTACAGCGGGGAAGTTCCCGAAGGTATGGAGTGCATACACGTTCCCGAGAGCGAATACGTTGTTTTCTACTATCCACCCTATGTCTATGAAGAAAACAACTGCGAAGTCATGTCATCGGTAAATGAGCTTGCCTGGGGATGGAATCCCGCAGACTATGGTTACGAATGGAACTATGAAAGACCGATCTACCAGAGAAGCGATCCCGAAAACTATGGCTACGCCGTCTGTCGCCCCGTAAAACCTCTACAGAAATAGTAGAACTCACGTAAGTCCCTGGCGCCGGGGATTCGTTATTCCGAGCTTTAGAGAAGCACTCGTATATACATACGTCCATACGTCAAATGCAGAAGTCGAGATCGCTGTAGATTCTTCGCCAAGCTTACTCCAGAAAGACAAGACTCGACAAAAACCCGGGATACGCATTTCTCAAGCTTTCTTTCCCTTTATCGTGACGGAACAGAGTAAGGTCCAGTCGTTTTTTCCAAGCTTCGGTATGTTCTATCCGAAATAGCATAAGAGTCACTGTTGGCAGTGCGCGTCTTTTCGGGTAAAGATGTTGTACTATTATCTTGTAGGTCTAAATGGAGGGAAATCCGTGAAGATAACTATTATGGACGGTGCCCGTGAAGGCGACGATTCATTCGATAGGTATATGGAGGGACTAGTACTGACTTTGAAGGAATCACAAAACGGTCTAGACTACTTCAAACTCAGAGATCTTGAAATCAAGCAGTGCATTGGCTGCTGGGGCTGCTGGGTAAAGACACCCGGAGAGTGTGTAGTGCCGGACAGTACAAAGGATACAAGAAGATCAGCAGTCAATTCTGATCTCTTGATCTTCGCTTCACCCCTTGTTCTTGGTTTCACAACGGCGATTCTGAAGAAGGCGATTGATAAGATGATCCCGATTGTCCACCCCTACTTATCGATAAGAGAAGGCGAGATTCACCACAAAAAACGATACTCGAAGTATCCGCTTCTTGGAGTGATTGTTGAGGAGGAAAAGGACACGAATGACACGGACATCGAGATTGTAAAAGAGATCTACAGACGACTGTCTATTAACATGGCGTCAAGGGTGGCCTTTTTTTGCTCAACTTCACGACCGGTAGAGGAGGTTGCTCATGAGATTAGTAATCTTTAACGGTTCTCCGAGAGGGCTGAAGAGCAACTCCCTGACAATAATGAAGCACTTCCAGGAAGGAATACAATCTTCCAGCAGTGAGAATGAGGCGGAGACAGTCAATTTGATCGAGTATCAGAAAGACTACAGCCCTATTCATGAAAGGCTAATAAAGGCAGACAACGCTCTCTTCGCTTTTCCTCTTTATGTTGACAGTATGCCGGGATTTGTAATGGGGTTCTTCGAATCGCTCTTGGTCCTAAAAGACTCTCTTAAGGGGAAAATTTTCCTATTCTCTATCCAGTGCGGCTTTCCCGAGACCATTAATCTTCGTGCGGTCGAGAAGCTCCTCGAAAGGCTCCCGGGCAAACTCGGAGCAACATACGGCGGCTGTATCTGCAGGGGCGGTATGGAAGGGGCGAGGTATATGCCTGAAGACTATCCCGCATTTCAGAAATATCGGGAACTGGGTAAGATCTATGCCGAAACCGGTAAACTGGATCCCGAAATCCTTGTAGAACTTGCCAAACCCGAAAGGATACCAAAGCCCATGATGTTAATCGCGCGAATGCTGAACTTTACAGGCATCTTCAACGGATACTGGAATAGGCAGCTGAAAGCAAACGGTTCTTACAATAGACGATTTGCAAGACCATACAAGCCCTAGCACTTGACTATCAACACTTCTATCGGTAGCGTTTTGATATCAGTCCGGAGCGTATTCGCCAATGCTCAGATCTATCGTATGATTCGGAATCAGAATTCGATAACCGACGGTCCGTGATACTATTCTCGTTTCTTCATTTGGCTGGGCTAAAGTGAATAACCTTATCCATTAGTATCTCTTCATATGACGGACCGACACCAGTCTTGGGGTTCACGTACGATCTGAATGCTATTTTGAGATTGTTGTAGGTCATCCGGTGCGACGCCGGTTCTTCAGGGATTACAAGACAGTAGTCTTCATCATTAGGGTTTGACCTCGCTACTTTCCAGACATAGAAATACCTTGCATTGGGATCATCGGGTAGAAACCTCTCGGCGCTTCCTATAAGACCAAGCTTGCTTTCGGCGCTTCGTTCACTGTCAACACTTGCGAATCCGTAGAGGATCTTTGACTCTAGAGGTAGAAGATCTTGAACGAGATCATCGGTATAAACGGTGAAGCTCGAGTAAGTTGCCTTGCCGGTTAGAGGACGGACCGGACCGAAGACTATCGCGAAATCCTCTGGATCGTCTTCCATCAGGAAAGAGTCCGTCAGGAAGTACGCAGAATCCCTGCTGTCGCCAAGAACATCTGTCACGTTTTGAATGGCGATGTAACTCAGGTCTACGAATCTTCCAGTCCTCAAGACTTCCGCCTTCAGATACGAGTATTTCTCAATGATTGCTGCTTCCAGCCTATCCATAGTGGGCTTCAGATCAAGCTCGGAATAGTCCCCCGTATCTCTTGGAATCATGCTTGGTATAGGGAATGGATCAAGTTTCACCGGTGCTGAAGGTGTAACGCGCAGGAGCCATCCCCTGTGGTTATGGCTGTAAGGCGGTCGAACGAGAATCTTGCCGTCTACCGCAACGGGCGTATCTTGAGTATAAGCGCTATCTTCAGGGTTTTTGAAGAAAGCAAAGCGTATGCCAAAGATGAACTCGTCACAATCCTCTTCGATACCGAGTTTTAGAAGCGCTGATGGAATTGGCTCGGTATTGATAATACTCTGTGTGAAGCCGACTTTAGCCGCAGCCGCTCTCATTAGGGCGTCGATATTCCTGTCAGGAGTAGATATAATGATTGTCGGCGCGTTAAAGACAGTTCCTGAAGTCTCTTCGAGGATTGACTCTCCGGTCTTGATTCTTGTCATATTGATAGTGTCTCCGACGCTTGCAAAAACCCGTTCAGGAGCACTCTGCCATGGCAGGCTTCGATACATAAGGAATGTCACGTAACTAAAATAAACGAGCTCCGGAGGAGTCCATCCAATGAAAATGATAGCCTCGTCTTCCTGGAGTCTGAATGTGAACGGGGCAGAGGTTTCAACTGTTTGAGCCGGTGCTGGTGGTAGAAAGTAGGTGCAGTAAGGGTTAGAGGCATTGTTGCCGTAACAGCTTGGGATCAGGTAATTTGAAAAGAGGTCAAGCAAATCCAGTGCATAAACCATGCCCTGCTGAACTATGAATCCGTCTTCTTGTAGCTCTTCGATGAAGCTGTTAACGTTTTCTTCTGTGAAGTATGGATCTAGAGAAAATGCCGAGATTGACAGTAATACTAGCAGAACCAACACGATACCCTTCATCTACGGTTCCCCCTTTGGCAGATTTTTTCTGCCCTTTCCTGTAATTCTCGGTGCGCCCATTAGGAGATCAAAGAAACGAATACCTGCAGATTCTGGAGTTCTGAAGTCTAGTATGAACTCTATGCCAGCACGAGTCTAGAAAGAGAGAGAATCGGTTGCGCTTATAATGTCTGACTTTGAGAGAGAAGTCATTGTGAGAGGTCGCAACTGTCTCAGACGACTATAGATAGCGGTGCCATAACTGGGCACAGAGTGAATCCCAGAGAATTATATCACTGTGCTCAATTCAATCCAAAGCAACAGTAACCGTTGTTGAAGACTCCGAGGTAAGGATTTGGAGGTTCCGAGCAAAGAAAGAATATGCAAGGTTGACCACCGTGGCAGGTACCATATATTCAAAACATAAGAACGGAGCATTAGAGACGAGCGTGTTCGCGAGAATCTCGTCCGCAACGAGTTCCTCTGTCCCTTCAGACCTGAAACTGATATGTGAACACTTGGAGTTTAGCTCGGTCCTCTACGGCTTAGGTTCTTATTGTCTGGAACTAACGCTGTTATTTGTCAAACTAATGTCAGAGTTGATTGTTATGCTCTAGATTATATAGATGGTGCAACTCCTGATTGGGATGGTCTATTAGCTATATACTGATAAGCCGCGATACTCCCTACCAGGCAGAATCCCATAAGATCTGTAGCCCAGCCCGGATAGATGAGCAGCAGCCCACCCGTGATTGTCGCCAGCCGTTGCCAGAAAACCATTGTTCTGAACATGAATCCCTCCATGCCTGCCGCTATTCCAAACATTCCGACAAGAGACGTGATTACTATAAAGAGCGTCTCCATTAACAAAGAAGGGTTTGAAAGAGCCGCCGGTGTCAATAGAAGGTTCGGACTCAGAGCAAAGATGTATGGAATGATGAAGGCTGTTATGGCCAGTCGAGTTGCAGTAATAGCCGTTCTCAAGGGATTGGATTTAGCAATCGCAGCGCCAGCATAAGCGGCCAAAGCTACCGGAGGCGTTATATCCGCAACTATCCCGAAATAGAAAACGAACATGTGCGCAGCTAGCAAAGGAACTCCAAGTTTCACTACTATTGGAGCAGTTATCGTAGCCATAATCACATAGTTGGCCGTAGTCGGCACACCCATTCCAAGGATTATACACGCGATCATCGTAAGGAAGAGAGCGATCAGAGGAACTCCACCGGAGAGATTAAGCAAACCTGTAGCGAGCTCAAGTCCTATACCAGTTAACGTTACCGTACCGATAATTATTCCCGCGACAGAACATGCAATCGCAACGCCAATCGTGTTTCGCGCACCATTCTCTAGAGCATCTCCGGCACTCTTGAAGCTAATACGCGTGTCTTTTCTGAACATACTAACGATAATTGCCGAAACTATCGAGTAGAAAGCTGCCATTGCTGGAGTGAATCCTGTCATCATCAAGTAAATAATGACGAAGAGAGGTATCAACAGAAATCCTTTAGTTAGCATCAGTCTGGCGAAATTCGGTATATCTTTTCTGTCAAGACCCTTCAAACCGAGTTTCTTGGCCTCGAAATGAATCATGAGGAAGATACCGGTGAAGTACAGGCCGGCTGGTAGAAAGGCTGCAATAACAATATTGGAATAAGGAATTCCGGTAATCTCAGCCATAAGAAAAGCTGCCGCTCCCATTATAGGAGGCATTATCTGGCCTCCCGTGGAAGCCGTAGCCTCGACTGCGGCAGCAAACTCCGGTCGATAGCCAATCTTCTTCATCATTGGAATTGTGAAGCTTCCTGACCCAACTGTGTTCGATACTGAACTGCCTGATACCATACCTTCAAACGCGCTTGAAATAACGGCCACCTTGGCCGGTCCACCTGTGGCAAAACCAGCAATCGCGTTTGCGACATCAATAAAGAATTGCCCGACACCGGTCTTCTCGAGAAAAGCTCCAAAGAGTATAAAGAGAACGATAAATGTCGAACAAACGCCAAGAGGAATACCGATAACTCCTTCCATTGTGTAGAACAGATGTACAACTATTCTCCTGTAAGAGAAACCCGAGTAGAAGGTGTAAGCAACAAATGCCAATACAACTATAACGATCGGCAATCCGACAGCTCTTCTGCAGATCTCAAGGAGTATCAAAATACCTACAATTCCAACTGCTATTTCGAATGGGGTATACATCCCTGCTCTGGCAGCTATCTCGTGGAAGTTCACCACATAATAGAAAAAGGAAGCGGCTCCCACACCACCCAGCAAGAGGTCGTACCAGTGTATGTGATCGATCTTCTGAGTGTACTTCTTCCTTGCTGGAAAGAGTATAAAAGCTATGAATATCGCTATGCCTATGAAACTGGCCCGCTTTATCTGCTCAGGCAATGTAACCACAACATTCGTCCAGAGAGCGTAAAGCGAATAGCCAATTAGCATAAAGCGGAGAATCAGCTTTCTTTTCCCGGTGAATTGGCGAACACTTGAATCTCTGTCGAATTGCGCAAGTACTGCCTTAGTGTCAACTTCGCCTATATCAACCAGATCATTCCCCATATTCTTATCATCCATAGAGAACAGGCCTCCCGTATGCGTTTTGATGACTGGCCACTTTCTACTCAATACTTTCTCGGCAAAGCAAAAAAGACTCATCGCCAAACCAGAAGAATGAATCGATTCCGGCCGCACAGACCAAGCAAGCTGTATTCTTGCGAATCAATCCTGAGAACATGATCACTGACTGTTCCGACTATATAAGCTAGATAATCCATCTTCAAGTCTAATCCGGTGATCTTCATCCATCCATTCTCCATTACTTGTAGCAGAACATTTTCTGGTACTTCTGAAGCCACGCCAGCTCCGAAGTTCCTGTAGAGACACGAAACAAGGAAAATACCACCCTTTCGACACTCGTATCCTTCCTCGACGAGACTCTGATTAACTGAGTGTACAAAGGAAATCGAAAAGGACCCATTCTCTTCAAGCTCAAACGAAGCTATTTCCTCGTTCGTCTTCTCATCAAGAATAGTCAGTCTTGAAACTGTAACGGCTCCAATAACCTGTTGAAAAAGGATTATGGCAACTAGAGCCAGGGTGGATTTACAGAATGGAAATAAAATCATCGGGTGCATATCGCACCCGATGAAAAGAAACTGAAAAACTCTATTGTATTACTCCGATTTCTTTGAAGTACTTTTCTGCCCCCTTGTGGAAGGGAACCGAAACTCCTTTAACAGCTTCATTGACATCGAGTTCCTTACCCTTAGCATGGCCGGCGGCTATTTCTTCCTTTCCTTCGAATACGGCCTTAACTAGCTTGTATGCTATATCTTCGTCCAGGTCTGATCTTACGATGAAAGTTGCCTTGACTGCGACGGTCTGTACGGGCTCAGTAACACCCTTGTAAGTATTCTCAGGAATGACAAAGCCAACATAGAACGGATAAGAAGACTCAAGAGTCTTGACAATCTCCGGATCTATTGATAGCAGTTTTATCGGATTAGTACTGGAGAGCTCTACAATAGCTGTTGTTGGGATGCCTGCCGTAGTAAAAAACGCGTCTATCTTTCGGTCTTTCAAAGCCGCAGCTGAATCAGCGAAGGAGAGATACTGGACCGATATGTCCTTGAAAGATATACCGTAAGCTTCAAGTATCTGAATAGTGTTTGCTTCGACGCCGCTGCCGGCATCACCGACAGACACCCTCTTGCCTTTCAAATCTGCTATAGAGTTAATACCAGAGTCGGCTCTGGTTACAACCTGACACACTTCTGTGTAAGCGGTGAAGAGTGTGGAGAAGTTCGTGATATTTCCTGTCTTGAAAAGTACGGTTCCTGTGTAAGCATAATGCATGACATCGTTCTGAACGATAGCGATATCAACCTCTTTGCTAGATATCAGGCGTATATTAGCGGCTGAGGCACCGGTTGACTGCACTCTGATCCTGATATCTGGAAAGCGCTGTCCGATCACCTGGGCTATGACTCCGCCAAATGGATAGTACGTTCCAGAAGTACCTCCGGTTGCCAGATATAGGTTTGTGACTCCAAGAGACGTGCAAAACAGCAATAGCAAAAGTCCGAGAACAAGGAAACCCTTCTTACTCACATGAATCGCCTCCAATAGTAGATCTTTCTCAGTGCCGACCAAACAAAACTTATTTACCCGACAGCGAAAAACCTGACACAAGGACACCATGCATTCATCTATTCATAAATAAAACCTGGGAATTAATAGTAGTGTAGCACAAAGAATCAGTTTATGTGACTAATCGAAAAAAGGTAGAAAACGCCGTATCTTAGTCCATTAATCGCTGACTCAAGATGATGAGCAAAACTATGCACGACTCGAGCTTATCTCTGTGTCCTCACAATGTTTCGCGTATGTGATTGACAAATCGAGATTTATTCGATAAGATATTATCGAATGGAGGTGAACCAGTGCAGTTGAACTGTTCAATACAGACTTTGAGACGTTTGCCTTACTATCTGAACTACCTGAGAAAGCTAACCGATGAAGATGTCTCCTCGACGGTCATAGCCAGAGATTTCAATCTGAATGAAGTCCAGGTAAGAAAGGACCTTGCAGCCGTTAGTAAGACCGGAGGCAGTCCCAGGAAGGGGTTCAACCGAATAGCACTGATACATGATCTTGAAAGTTTTCTCGGATACAACAATGTAAACGAGGCGATCATAGTAGGTGTTGGTCATTTTGGAAAGGCCTTAATCAACTATGCCGGATTCAAAGACTACGGTATCAATATCGTTCTAGGCTTTGATAAGAACATAAAGACTGAAATGCTGATCGGTCAAACGGCAATCTTTCCGATGGATCGGATGGACAATCTAGTTAAACGTCTTGCCATACGTCTCGGTATTTTGACTGTTAATGAGCACAGTGCTCAATCTGTCTGTGATCTGATGATCAAGGCGGGTATTCAGGCGATCTGGAATTTTACGCCCTGCATGTTGAAAGTCCCGTCGGATATCCTTGTCCAGAATGAGAATATGGCGAGTTCCCTGGCTATTCTCAGTCAGCATCTGAATTCCGATTACTCTGGACGACCAGTGGCAGAACCTGAATCTTTGGATCAAAAGAGCGATGATAGTTCAGAGTAAACTGACTGCTGTTTTTTTTCAACAAATCGATAAAATTATATCGATAATTAGAGTTCGAAAAACCTGTATATAGATATTTCGATGCCGAAAGGAGAAAGATATGAAAAATGTTCTGAATCAGAAGTTCGACAAAGTCTGTGAGATAC
>LVBU01000600.1 GCA_001603185.1 Thermotogales bacterium Thermo_02
TTCTTGTTCTTACCAAACCCCAGACCCCAAACCCGGCTCTCCGTCTCGTCCTCTCTCCTCTCTCTCTTCCTCTCGTGTTTTCGCTCTTCCGCTCTTTCGAAGGACAGATTTTTCACTCTGAACTGACAATCAAATCAGAAACCCATTCAAAAACGAATTTTGCTGATTCAAGAGCTATTTTGTGCTCAGATTCGGTAACAGGTTCAACAATTCCGGGATATCGAGAAGAGACAGCATATTCTGTAAGTTTAGCTGCTTCGAAGACTTCTTCTGGTATCTCTGTACTGTCTGGTATATGCTGTATGAGAACGTTGATGTTATGGGTTCTCGGAAATTGGACTCCGCAGTAAATAAGCAATGCCTTGAGAGATTTATCGCAAGCTTGTTGTGCTAGAAAGCACAGGGTGCCCGATAGAATCGCGCCTTTGGGTTTTGTGAAAGCTAGAGAGAGGTCACTTTCAGCATAACTGAGCCATGTTCTCGAAATACTGCGAATCTCTTCGTCAGGATGCATATAGCTCTATGCCTTCCTTCAAAGCGCTATTGAAAACCATGAACGGATTGTCGGCATATTCAGCGACATCATTCTCGGTAGCTACTATCAGGTCGAAAGGAGTCTTCACGTCCTTGATTTCTCTATATAACATCTGTGCCGTGCTCCTGCGGCCTTCCCCATTCTTCACAATAACCAGGAGATCATAATCGCTCATGTCCGAACCCCCGCCTCTGGCGCGCGAACCAAACAACAG
>LVBU01000601.1 GCA_001603185.1 Thermotogales bacterium Thermo_02
TCCCATATCCGTGCAGTCTATGACTAACACCAAGACAGTTGATGTGGAGTCTACTGTCGCTCAGGTAATCCGACTTGCTGACAGAGGTTGTGATATCGTTAGAGTCTCAGTACCAGACAAGGAAAGCGCGACAGCGTTGAGGAAGATAGTCGACCGTTCACCTGTTCCTCTGGTCGCCGATATTCACTTCGATTACAACCTGGCCGTAGAGTCTATAAAGAACGGTGTGGCAAAGATAAGGCTAAATCCCGGAAATATCGGAGAAGACTGGAAACTGAGAGAGATAGTGAAGGCAGCCAGGGAGTTCGGGGTTCCGGTAAGAGTAGGAGCAAACTCCGGCTCTATCGAAAAGCGATTTGCTCATCTGGAAAAGGCGACAGCAATCGCCGAGAGTGCCCTCGCGCAGGCCGGTCTACTTGAGAAATTTGGGTTCGAAGATATCGTGATTTCCGTGAAGTCCTCTTCAGTCAGCGATACTGTAAGGGCGACCTCATATGTCAGCGAAAGAGCTGATTATCCTCTCCATCTGGGAGTGACCGAGGCCGGATTTGGGGTAGACGCTGTCGTCAAATCGTCGATTGGTATTGGCACGCTTTTGCTTAAAGGAATTGGGGACACCCTGAGGGTATCAGTTTCGGGCGACCCTCTGCAGGAAGTCGATATCGCCCTTTCAATAATGCGGATTCTTGGAATGAGAAACGGTCCCGACATAATAGCCTGTCCCACATGCGCCCGAACTGAGATAGAAGTGGAGAAACTCGCAAGAGATGTTAAAGGATGGCTTTCGGGAGTTGATAAGAACCTGAAGGTAGCGGTTATGGGTTGTGTTGTCAATGGAGTCGGTGAAGGAAAGGATGCGGACCTCGGAATCGCAGGAACCCGTTCCGGAGGAGTTATTTTCATGAGAGGAGAGGTCGTCGAAAGAATCGAGAAGGACAATCTTGAAGAGCGTTTTAAATACTGGATTAGCCTTCTAGTGTCTGAGGAAGGTGGACGCGGTGGCTAAGATTTCAATTATCGGAGCCGGGATGGTGGGTTCGTCGATAGCCTATGCTGCGATGATTAAAGGACTTGTCAGAGAGATATCTCTTGTAGATGCAAACAAGGAACTGGCTGCTGGTCAGGCGCTTGATTTGAGCCATGGCAACGCCTATGTTAGACCGGCAATTGTTAGGGGTGGAGGCTATGAGCTGAGCAAAGACTCAGACATTGTCGTAATAACGGCCGGAAGACCGCAAAAAGATGGAGAGACAAGATTGCATCTTCTTCGTGATAACGCGAAAATCGTTGAAGAGTCCGTTGCAGCCAGTCTTAGCTATTCAAAGGACCCGATCTTCGTGGTAGTTACCAATCCTGTGGATGTTCTTACCTGGGTAGCCTGGAAGGCTTCGGGTATGCATAGCACAAGAATTATCGGCTCCGGCACGACTCTAGATACGGCGAGACTTAGGCAAAGCATCGCCGAACATTGCAATCTCGATCCAAGAAACGTTCACGCTTACGTTATGGGAGAACACGGTGACAGCGAAATTGTTGCCTGGTCGAGTGCAGACATTGGAGGAATACCGATAAGGAGTTTCTGCGATGATTGCGCTATGAACTGTGGCGGAGCGATGTTCGAGCAGATCTTCGAAGATACAAAGAAAGCAGCATACACGATAATTGAGAAAAAGGGTTCAACCTATTATGGAATCGGTCTGGCCACAACTAAGATAATCGGGACTATTCTGAATGACCAGCATTCAGTGCTTACAGTATCGACTGTTCACCGGAATCTATATGGTTCACCCGAAGTTGCCCTCAGCATACCTACGGTAGTTGGCAGAAACGGGGTGGAAAGAGTATTGAGTATCAGTCTTTCAGAGGAGGAAGAGGCGGGATTGCGCAGGTCGGCAGGGGTTATAGCCGATGCAATAAAGAGTCTAAGGGAGGTTAGAGAATGAAAAAGGTTTTAGTGGCTGCATTGGTGCTAATTGGAGTCGCTGTTCTGGCGACATCTGTGTCTTACGATCCGCAGGGTCTGATGTTTCTGAGTCATCCCGGTGCCGGAATAAATGTCAACGTGAGCCTTAACAAGGGAACGGGTTCAACCTATTACGGGGGAGAGTCGCTGGGGATATCGTTCTCTGTCGACCGGAGCGCTTACGTTGCTGTTCTGGATATCGATCCGTCCGGACAGGTACAGGTTCTCTTCCCGAATGTCTATGACCAGGACAATTTCATGCAGGGTGGAAGAACTTACACACTGCCGACCGAGAAGGCGACAACTCGTTACAATCTCCAGGTCCAATCGCAACGCGGAAGAGAAACGATAGTCGTTATCGCTTCCACGTCACCCATAGGTTTTCTCGGTAACGTTTTCACTCTATTTGACAGGTATCCCTTTCCTTACTTGAGCCAGAGCGTGAATAATCTCTCGGTGGTCATCAACCCAGTATTCAACACGAACTGGGGTATAGGTTACTCCTACTTTTACAACAGCTACGTGCCCTTCACTGTCAGGACTACTATAGCTGCCGATCGACCGGACGCGAATGTCTATATCGACGGCATCTTCATGGGTACCGCTCCAGTGACGACCACTCTTGAAGTCGGAACGCACACTGTATATCTCTATACAAAG
>LVBU01000602.1 GCA_001603185.1 Thermotogales bacterium Thermo_02
TTAGAATAATAAGATTTCTGGATGGCAGGATAATCCTGAGAAATCAGGATATTCTTATATTCATTGTAGCTGCCGCAATAATGATAGGGCTCTTCATGTACTTCAAATTCACAAAGACAGGACTTGCAATAAGGGCAACCGCCTCGAATGAGAGATCCGCCAAGTTGATGGGGATAAAAGTTGGACTGGTCTTTGCCGCTGCCTGGGGCATAAGCACTTCCTTGAGCGCGGTCGCCGCCACACTCGCTGCTCCGAGAACGCTCATCTATCCAAACATGATGCTTGCACTTCAGATACAGGGATTAACCGCAGCGGTTCTTGGTGGATTTGACAGCCTTCCCGGAACGGTGGTAGGCGGTCTTCTACTGGGTGTGATTCAGCAACTAGTTGGAAACTACATATCCGACGAACTCAGAATGGCCTTTGCTCTTGTGATTATCCTGATTCTTCTAATGGTAAAACCATCCGGGTTACTGGGAAGCAAGTCCGTGGAGAGGGTGTAATATATGAGACAAATAATCTACAAAAACCGAAACTGGGTATTGCTTACTATTGTCTTCGTGGTCTTTCCTCTCTTCTTTGCAAACCAGAACTTTCTTCTGACAATTTTCAGCCTCGTGTTGATCTACAGCATCGCCGCGCTGGGATTGAATCTGGTTATTGGCTATGCCGGACAGATCTCTATTGGTCATGCCGCTTTTCTTGCTATTGGTGCTTACTTCTCTGCGGTAATGGTCATGAAGTATAATGTTCCGTTCCTGATCGCTTTTCTAGGTGCCGGTGCAATTGCGGGTTTCTTTGGTTTGCTACTGGGAATACCTTCACTCAGGCTGAGAGGCTTCTACTTAGCTATAGCGACAATGGCTTTTGGCGTCGTTATTGAACAGACCCTAAACGCCTGGGAGTTTGTCGGTGCGTCGGTAGGGATAAGGGAGATCAAACCGGCGAACCTCTTTGGAATATCTCTTTCCTCAGATCTAGCAAACCTGTACTTCGTGATCTTTGTCAGTATAGTTTTGTTCGTCATAACCAACAATATTATCAAATCGAAAACCGGCAGAGCGCTGAAGGCTATCCGTGAAAGCTCTTTTGCAGCACAATCGCTCGGTATAAACGTGGCAAGGTACAAGTTGATCGCTTTCATTATAAGTGCTGTTTACGCAGGTTTTGCGGGAAGTCTATACGCGCATACCATCGGATATATATCCCCGCTGGACTTCGGCCTTGGGACATCTATCAATCTACTCGCGATGATCGTTATCGGCGGTCTTGCTTCACTATCTGGAGGATTCATAGGGTCAATAATAATTATTGCTTTGCCCTTTATCTTCAGCAGAACCCAGCTGCCAATGTCGGTGATATTTGGTGTTTTGCTGATTCTCGTAGTTCTCTTCTTTCCTAGAGGAATAGCATATGGATTGCAGATTATTTCCCTGAAGTATCTCTGGAAACCATACACTTCCTTTAGACGCTTTCTGTCCTCTGTGAAAAAGGAACGCGGAGAATACGCAGAAGTATCTGGCAAGAAGATCTTCTATCGGGAAACTGGTGACAAAAGAGGCATACCGATAGTCTTTGTACACGGTAACTTCGCGTCTGGGAAGTGGTTTGAGCCGGTGATGAGTCTTCTGCCCGGAGAGTACAGAGCCTTCGCGATAGATCTCCCGAATTTCGGAAGGTCCGACAGAGTTGAAGAGGTAAGTATAGATAACTACGGAAAGTTCGTTATCGACTTCATAAGGCAAAAGGAACTCGAGGGTGCGATTCTTGTGGGTCATTCTCTTGGAGGTCCCGTAGTGCAGAGCGTAATGGTTCAAAGACCCGATCTCATCGACAGAGTCGTCCTCATCGATCCGGGACCGCCTGACGGGTTGATTACGACTCCTGAAGTCTACGCAGTCCTCAATCTTTACCTGAATAACAGAGATCT
>LVBU01000603.1 GCA_001603185.1 Thermotogales bacterium Thermo_02
GGCGATCATCACTGCTGAACACCACAAACTGGTTTAATATCCCCTCTTCGTCTTTATGAGATTATGAAGATTGAATATCTTCTTTTAACCGGCGCTGCCCCTCTTCTTCAATTTTCATCATGGAAGGATTGGAGATTCCAAGCAATCCCATAATCACGCAGCCCAAACCACCGATATAGAACCAACCCTGAATCCCGACGGTATTTGCAACCGGCGCTGCAATCAGCATGGCGATGGGGGTCATGGCGCTGGCTGTGCTGTTCAAGGTGGTAAAAACCCTGCCTTGCATCTCTGCCTTCACGTTTGCTTGCATAATTGCAGTAAGGGAACCATTGGCTATGGGGTTCATGAACCCGGTGATGAACATGCCCGCCAGCGCCAGTTTAAACTGATCTGAAGGCGCAATGGCGATAAACAGCATGCCCGTTCCCATTCCGATAATTCCTGAGAGGGAGGTCAGGATCTTCTTCTTAAAACCGCCCCAGGTGCTTAGAAGAAGTCCGCCGGCAATTACCCCAATTCCAAAGATAGATTCGACTAAGCTAAGTTGAATGGCTCCTCCTGAGAAATGTTGGGTTACGAGCAGCGGAGTTAACGTAAAACCAGGATTGATCAGAAAATTGAGCAGGGTTGCGGTGAGGGTCAACAGGAACATGCCTTTCCAATTCCAGAGATAGCGGTAACCAAATTTCACGTCGTTCCACAAATCACTGACGGAGGTGACCTTCTCGCTGGTCTTTTCGGAAGGTTGGGGAATATTGACGAAAGCGATGGGGGTCACTGCGAGCAGAGCAGTAATAATGTCAATGAAAAGCAGTTCATAGATCGGAGAGACTTCCAAGAGCAGGGCAGCCAGGAGTGGACCTACCACATTCAACAAACCTCGAATGGTCTGATTCATCCCTTCAACCCTTGCCATTTGTTCTTGCGGAACAAGCAGTGAAGTGGAAGAGCGCATGGAGGGCCAATGGAAAGTGCTTCCCAATTCGCGTAAGAAGAGGGCAAGGTATATATATCCGATCTTGACCTGTTCTGTTTTGAAGAGGATGATCAGTAAAAAAGTAACCAGGGCTATCAAGAGATCAGAAATGATCATGATTCGCTTGCGATCCCAGCGGTCTACCAATGCGCCGATGAAAGGAGCCAGGAGCACATTCGGTAATAGACTTACAAAGGTGGAGATAGCCAGCACGGCTGCCGACCCTGTCTCTTTGGTGAGATACCAGATCAAAGTGAATTGGACGATCTGAGAACCGAGCAAACTGAACGCTTGCCCGAGCCAGACGGAGAAAAATTTTGTTTTCCAGTTTTTGTTGAATTGATTCTGCATGAATGTCCCCTATGCTGACTGCCGCTATTCGATGAAGATTTCTACATGTTCATCATCGTCATCATCAATCACATCGAGGATCAAACCGGTCTTTCCTGATTTAATGAAGTTCATTAAATCATTTGAATTCAGTTGCGCGAACTCTGGTGAGAATTGGGCGCCAATGCTAAACCCTGCATTGACAAGACCTATGG
>LVBU01000604.1 GCA_001603185.1 Thermotogales bacterium Thermo_02
GGCCGAGAACCTTCTCCAGGAAATTGAGAGTCGTCTCGGGGTAGCCCTCTTCCATTCGAAGATCCTGAAGGTTCCAGATACCGGCGAATTTTGGAATTCTAACCGCCTTGTCAACAGGCAGATTGAAGTCAATGAGTTCAACTATCAAGTTAATCATCATGGAGATTATTCTTGCTCCACCGGGTGTTCCAACTACCCAGCGGACATTACCGTCTTTCATTATCACCGTCGGACAAATCGTAGTCCTCGGCCTCATTCCACCTGTCAGGTTTATGACATCTCCGGGTCTGTAGGAAGATGCATAGTTGCCCATCTCGTTATTGAAGAAGAAGCCTTTGAAGTAGGTAGTAGTTCCAAAGAAGCTGGAAAGCGTCTGTGTCCAAGCAACTGCATTTCCGTCCTTATCGACTATTGAGAAGTGAGTGGTCGATGGGGATTCATCAATGTCACTGGCATTCGACGCGACCTCTTCAACTGCCGCCAGAAGAGCTTCCTCATAGGTTGCTCCTTCCTGGAAAGGATAGGCGTCACCAAGATAGTTGGTGTAAGGGTAATCTAGAGTTTTGTTCATGCTTATAGCCATGAATCTCGTCTTGGCATAATCCTTACTCATAAAGCCTTCGTAGGGAAGATCGTGGAAATCAGGATCGCTGATGTATGTTCTCCTGTCAACATCTCCAAGAATTAGAGCCTGCTGGATTATATGTATTGCGAGCGGATCGTCCCAGCTCATAGCCGGCAGGTTGAAATTCTCAAGCGTGTTCAGTACTGCCAGTAACTGAGGTCCTGAAACTGGTGGATGTGGAACAAACAGATCATATCCCCTGTAAGTACCATGCAAAGGCTCGCGGATGATTGCGTTGTAGATCTCAAGATCGGACTTTCTCATGAAGCCGTCGGTCTCTATCATAAATTCTTCTATCTCGTCGGCCAGAGAACCGAAGTAGAAAGTGTCAATGCCCTCTTCGACTATCCTCTCAAGAGTATCGGCAAGTTCGGGATTCTTGTATAGTGTTCCGGTCTCCCAGACAAAGCCTTCGTTAAGGAATTCAAAAGCGTTCTGAAGCAAGAGCTCATAGTTGTCTGCTGTCGTCTGCGAGAAGGTCTGGTCTACCAGGAAGCCGTCTCTTGCAAGGTCGATAGCGGGCTGGGCGAGAACCGAGAAGGGAAGAGTCGCACCCAGAAGCCACGCCTCTCTTATTCCCGCGAGTACTCCGGGAACACAGATACCCATAGGTGTCCTTGTTATAGTGCTAATCCTGAGACCTTTTTCTGTCAGTGCCTCATAAGTCGCAAGCATCGGAGCAGTGCTCCTGAAGTCAATCGCAAACTTGCTCCCGTCAGCCATTGTGATAACTGCATAACCTTCTCCTCCGATTCCAGAGGCATAGGGTTCGACTACACCAAGCGCCAGGCTTACGGCGATAGCGGCATCGACTGCATTTCCGCCCATCTCAAGAATCTTTGCGCCCGCTTCAGCTGCGTAATTGTTCACTGCCGCAACCATACCATTACTTGATGCAACTGTTGGAGCAGTTATAGTTGCAATCATACCGGTAAACAGAAGAGCTACAACTGCGAAAACTAGTACTGTCTTTCTCATTTTTTCCCCTCCAGTTTAGAAGTGAAGAACTATGAAATGGGCGACAGGAAAGCGCCCAAGCCTTTGTCAAGTATTTGCTGATAAGCCGGAATGTCAGACAGGACTATCATCCGGTCGGAATACATCATGTTCCAGGAATCGAGCAGACCACTTATAGTGGCGACGTGGCGAGCCGCTCTGAGATCCAGTGAGTAGCCGGTCTCGTCGTATGGTGCAAACAACTTTCCGTCTTTTGAGGCCTGAAGATAGAACTTGTCAATACCGGTAGTGACAAGTTCCTCCGTGGTCGCGCCTCTGAGTCTTCCCTGAGATGGATTTGATACTTCCAGAAGGATGGCCAGTGCATCGGAATTGTCTCCGATTTCTCTGTGAGTCAGTCCTCTGAGATTTATGGGAGACTCCTCAAGCCTTATGTCTATTCCCTCCATCTCGAGCATCATCTGAGTCATGATTGCGACCTCGGCAGCGTCTTGATGAAAGACTATAGCGTTGTTCACAGGATACTCCGGAGAAGCCTCGTGCAAATCCACAACTAGATCGATTCCTTCCTGCCTAATCAGATTCATTATAGCGGCGGCAACTCTCTCTGTTGTCAACCCGTCTTCCCGTCCAGGAAAGGCTCTATTCAGATTCGAGATTTCCGAACCGCCCATTGTAGTACCGGCAGGGTGGTTGAATATCGTCGGATCAGGCCACTGGGAAATAGGGTTTGTCCTTCTCGAGCCAAACCTGAAGACTCTTTCCGAGCCGTCCGGAAGCTCTATCGAAAAGAACTGCGGAGCCCCCTCCATGGCATCGTTGTGAGTGAAGGCGCTGCGGTTAGCCCTGGGAATCACATATAAATCCCCCATAAGAGCCGAGACATTCTCGATCATAACAACGGCGGCCAGTGTAGCACCAGGTTCATTCGGATGGGTACCTCCGAGCAACAGAAAACGACCTCCGTCACCGCTCCCTTTAATCACGTACACTTCGGTGTCGCTCTTCGTTCCTGCAAGTTGGGGCAGCCACTCGCTCAACATCCTTATTTCTGTCACGCCGGGTCCGGGGACGATCGGCGGATCTTTCCACATTGAAGTGAACGAAAAAGCCGAAAGCAAAACTACAAGAGTTACGGCAGAAGCAAAAATCAGGAATTTAACATATCTCTTGTTCAAAGGATCACCAGTCCTTTCCGCCGCCAGATACTAGCGGTTATTTCGATGCAGAACTTTTCCCAAAAGAAACATACTGACCTGCAAAAAAAGATCACTTTCTACACTTAGACCCTTAGGAACGCTTGAAAGGTTTATGATTCTTCAATTATACTATTTTTGTCGAAGAACGCACAGGTAATTGTAGAGGTTCTAGAGAATCAAACAGTGATTAACAATGTAAATCTTTTGGTTGCACAGATTTACTAACAAAAAGGGGGACGGGCCTTTGAGATGGATCGGCTATATTATCCTTGTATTCATGACTCTTCTGCTTTTCGTCGTTACTCTTCTCTCCTCGGTATCTGTCGATCCCCTTCTGACACCGTTTCTATTCATGATCATACTGGGAATCGTAATTGAAAGTCTGAAAGCGATTCCTCTAATGGTCGATTCGAAAGATAGTATGCAGATTTTTCTGATGACCGTAATCTCGGTTCTGGGTGGTGCTCTCGCGACCTATATAGTAAGTGTATATCTTGAACTGGGGGCGATCGTTGCGGCGGGCCTGGTAGGAATAATAGCCGCTTCAACGGTCAAGAAATATGCAGTTGAGGTCTACTGCGGGGCCTTTGTCGGAATGGTTTCACCCGCTGTCTTGCACGATTTCAGTCACACTTTTCTTGCCGGGCTGATTGCCGGAGTTATTTATTATCTGTCCAGAGATACTTTCAAGGGCTACGGTGGAAGACTGGGAACGATCGCATTCGCAAGCTGGATTATCATGACCCTTATATCCAACGTTCAGCTTCTAGATACTATTCACGAATGGAGAACCTTTGGTGGAAGCATAGTAGTGTACAGCTTTGGAGCAGCCCTGATAACCTATATTCTCAGTCTGAGATTGAATAATGGGGCGGTAATGGCTTCAAGCATAGTGACTCTGACGGGAGGGCTTATTCTTCCGGCCGTTCACGGTTCCAGTGCGGGCGTTCTGGCGGGCGTAGTTACTGCAGCGTCATTTGTAGGGATGTCTTCAAAGGAAAAGATGAACAGTGAGTTCGAAATAGCCTTCAGCAGCATAATTATGAGCATTATGTTCATATACAGCGCAAACCACTTCAGTGGTGCAGGTGGCAAGCTCGGAACACTCGCATTTGGAAGTGTAGTCAGTGCGAGAGGAATTCTCTTTCTGATGAAAAAGGCCGCCCACAGACGGCCTCAATAGGTAATTCAGTTCTTATCTATCTGGGTATCAACAAGGAATCTATAACGTGGATCACACCATTTCTAGCAAGAATATCCCTGGTAACGATCTCTACATTGTTTATGGTAAGAGTCCCGTCAACGTTTATGCGTATTGGCTTTCCGTTAAGCGTGAAGAGAGTTTGTGCGATTCTCAACTCCGCTGCGAGATACTCGTCTCCGATTACATGATAGGTAAGAATTGATTTGAGCTTTTCGGGATCTTTCAGCAGCTCTTCGACCGCTTCATTTCCCAGTGCAGCAAAGACGGCATCGGTAGGCGCGAAGACTGTGAAAAGGCCTTCTCCTGATAGAACATCCTTCAGCCCCGCCGCTTCAAGGGCTGTCAGTAACATACTGAACTGGCCTGATGCTGCAGCTTGATCAACAATACTTGGAAGCCTGCCTCTCCATTCTTTCGGCATTAACACGTGATCAACAGCGTGAACAACCCCGTTTCCAGTTTCGATATCGCCTATAGTGATCAGAGTGTTATTAACTCCCAGCCCCGATTCGATAAGTTTGATGCTTACTAGCTCTCCGTGAACAGTTCTGAGGCCTCTTTCTTCCAGAAGATCGGTGAACGAATACTCATTCTGAACTACGTGGTATAGAAGAACCGCATTCAACCATTCCGGCTCATTCAAAAGCGTATTCAGTGTATCGGGTGGAATTCTCGCGAAAGCAAGATCCGTAGGGGCAAAAACTGTGAAGGGGCCAGCTCCACTCAGAGTATCCACGAGACCGGCTTTCTCCAGAGCTGAAACGAATGTATCGAAGATTCCGGAATCTCTCGCAACCTGCACTAAATTAGGTTCCTCTCTGGGGAAAATCACAGCATCTATTACATGGATAACTCCGTTCGAAGCCTCGATGTCTCTCACAGTAACCCACGCACCTTCTATTCTTATGCCTCCCCGTGTATCGATAAGCAGTTTCTGCCCCTGGAGAGTAGAAAGCGAAGGATACATGACCAGCGCGTCCGAAAGATAAGAACCCGAAACAACGTGGTACAGCAGAATAGATCTGAGTCTTGAAACATTCTCAGTGAGTGCTTCAATACTCTTCTGAGGCAGTCTGTCAAAGGCGTCATCCGTTGGGGCGAAGACCGTGAAAGGTCCACCGGTTCTCAAAGTATCAGTAAGGTTCGCCACTTCGAGCGCGGTTATGAGAGTCTTGAAATTACCGGCTTCCATTGCCGTTTCAACGATATTCTTCTGACCAAACGACATGAGTGTAAAGACTAGGAAAAGAGTAATGACCAATATCTTTTTCATCGTATTAATCGGCGGAGACCCCCTGCTTTAGCTGTGGGGAGGAAACCGCCTGCCTCCTTTCACATAGTATGGATGTTGTTTT
>LVBU01000089.1 GCA_001603185.1 Thermotogales bacterium Thermo_02
ATCGTACACTTTGTGGATAGCTTTGAGGAGCGATAGCATGCACTCTATTGAAGAGTTTGCCGAGGAACTGAAGAAGAGGAATATACGACCCTCTTACCAGAGGATAAGAGTTCTGAGATATCTTTTCGAGCAGCAGGATCATCCCACAGCGGATCAAATATATAGCGATTTGCAAGCAGAAATGCCCACTTTGTCGCGTTCGACGGTGTATAACACTCTTTCAATACTCGTTGAAGCAAAGATGGTGAGAGTGTTGAATATCGAAGATACAGAGAACAGGTACGACATTATAACTCTGAACCACGGACACTTCAAATGTGAAATATGCGGAGAGATTTATAACTTCAGAATCGATATCGATCACTTCAAAAGCGATGAGCTCAGTGGATTCGATATCAAAGACAAGAATGTCTATTTCAAAGGTGTATGTCCATCATGCCTTTCAAGAGGCGGGCCCCAAAAGGAGGATTAGTATGAGCAACGAAGAGGAAAGAAAGAAGAAACTGACTACAGCCGCTGGCGCTCCTGTCCATGATAATCAGAACTCTATGACTGCCGGACCGAGAGGTCCTATGCTAATGCAGGATGTCTGGTTCCTGGAGAAACTCGCTCACTTCGACAGAGAGGTCATACCTGAACGTCGAATGCACGCTAAGGGCTCTGGAGCTTACGGTACGTTTACCCTTACCCAGGACATCACGAAGTACACAAAGGCTAGAATGTTCTCTGAAATCGGGAAGAAAACCGAGATGTTTGTCCGCTTTTCGACGGTCGCCGGAGAGAGAGGTGCGGCGGACGCCGAGAGAGATATCCGCGGATTCGCAATGAAATTCTACACCGAGGAAGGTAACTGGGATCTTGTGGGAAACAATACTCCGGTCTTCTTTCTTCGCGATCCGCTGAAGTTCCCCGACCTCAACCACGCCGTCAAGAGAGATCCGAGAACGAATCTGCGGAGCGCGAGGAACAACTGGGACTTCTGGACTTCACTTCCTGAAGCACTTCACCAGGTCACGATAACCATGAGTGACAGAGGAATTCCCTACTCCTATCGACACATGAACGGCTATGGAAGCCATACATTCAGCATGATCAACGCCAAAAACGAACGGGTATGGGTGAAGTTTCACCTGAAGACCGAACAGGGTATCAAGAACCTCACCGACGCAGAGGCCGAAGCGATCATCGCGAAGGACAGAGAGAGCCACCAGCGCGATCTTTACGATAGCATAGAGCAGGGTGATTATCCGCGCTGGACGATGTACATTCAGGTTATGACAATCGAAGAGGCCAAGAACCTACCATACAATCCCTTCGATCTCACGAAGGTCTGGTACAAAAGTGAGTTCCCACTGATAGAAGTCGGCTACTTCGATTTGAACAGGAATCCCGACAACTACTTCGCCGAGGTCGAGCAGGCCGCCTTCAACCCTGCGCATATCGTTCCGGGAATAGGCTTCTCGCCCGACAAGATGCTTCATGGACGTCTCTTCTCTTACGGTGATGCCCAGCGTTACAGACTTGGCGTCAACCATCACCTGATACCGGTTAACGCTCCCCGAATCCCAATAAACAGCTATCATCGTGACGGCCTTATGAGAGTCGATGGAAATGCCGGCAGCACTCTGGCGTACGAGCCGAACAGTTACGGTGAATGGCAGGAACAGCCCGAATTCCGGGAACCGCCTCTGGATATTGAAGGCCCGGCAGACCACTGGAACTTCAGAGAAGACGACGATGACTACTTCACCCAGCCTGGCAAGCTCTTCAACCTTATGACGCCGGAACAGAAGGAAGAACTTTTCGGAAACACCGCACGTGCGATGGGCGATGCTCCTGAAGAAGTAAAAATAAGGCATATCGGAAACTGCCTCAAAGCCGATCGCGCTTATGGCGAAGGAGTTGCTAAGGCTCTTGGAATATCTCTTTCCGAATTAGAGTAGCCGTCTGCACTTTCTCTAATACGAAGACTTTCTTTTCAGTAGATAATCGGAATCATTGTCCTGTGCAAAGGGCTTGCGTACGCAAGCCCTTCTTCGCGAGATAGCGAACGGACTCTCCGGTTCTTCAAAACGTATTTGACCTCTACGCGGCACGCTCTTCAAACCGAGACTCTATCTACCTTTGGAGCTTTAGAGAAAAAGCTGTTGACATTATTGGCATAGCTATATATACTAAAAGTAGACATGCCTACATTAACACATACCGAAAGGAGCCCTATCTTGAATATCTCTGAGAGTCTAGAAGACTATTTGAGATCTGTTTATCAGATCCAGATAGAGAAGGAATTCGCCCGGGTAAAGGATATTGTCGAGATTCTCCAGGTGAAGACATCATCAGTCATATCGGCTCTGAAAAAACTTAGCAGCAGAGGTTTTGTTGAGTACGAGAAACACGGTTATATCAAGCTTACTCAGGCCGGTCTTCTTGAAGCGAGCCTTCTTTACGAGAAGCATAATTCGGTCGTGGCCTTTCTACAGGGCGTTCTGGCTATAAGGACCTCTGAAGCCGAGCTCCTGGCACATGGAATTGAGCATCACCTGAACCAGAGACTTCTCACGAAGATGGAAGCTCTCACGAAGTTTTTCTCCGGGGAGCTGGAACTGCTTGAGAAGACTCAGAGATTCATAGGCAAATATGAGGAGGAGTTGCAGATGACGCTGGATAAACAGGGAGCGGGGAGGAGTTACACTGTGAAAGCCGTCAAAGGAGAGACAGAGACAAAACGACGACTTCTAGGTATGGGCATACTCCCCGGCACGGAGATCTCAGTCGAGAGAATAGCCCCTCTTGGAGATCCCATAGAGATCAAGGTGAGAGGATACCGTTTAAGCCTCCGGAAAGATGAAGCGAGTGCTATCGTCGTCGAGACGGAGTGATGCCATGACTCTCGACAGAGCAGGAAGAGGCTATTACAGAATACTGGATATTTCGCAAAGTGAAGTGCAGAGATCGAAGCTGCACAGTATGGGATTGCTGATTAGCAAGGTGATAAGTGTAAAGCAGCCTGCAACTAACGGCATGATCCTTCTTGCAGTTGACGCTTCACGCATGGGATTGAGCAGTTCGGTCGCAAAGAGTATCGTCGTGGAACCCATTTGTAGTAGATTCTCTGTCGCGTGCCCCAAAGAGGAGGAAGGAAATGCTGGTAAAGAGCGCCATAGAAGAAAGAACTCTAAACATCGCTCTGGCAGGTAATCCAAACGTTGGAAAAACCGCCATCTTCAATGCACTTACAGGTTCTCATCAGAGAGTCGGTAACTGGCCAGGTGTAACCGTCGAGAAGAAGGAAGGCTTTCTCCTTCATAGCGGGACAAAGCTTGCGATTATCGATCTACCTGGAATATACGGCCTCAACGCTTATTCAATGGACGAAAGAGTTTCACGGGATTATCTTGCGTACCAGAGGCCTGACCTCACTCTTTCCATAGTCGACAGTACGAACCTCGAGAGGAATCTTTACCTGTCATTACAGCTTATGGAAATGGGCCAGAATGTTCTTCTCACACTGAACATGCAGGACGAACTGGATGCGAAAGGAATAACCATTGATGCCGCCGGACTCAGCAGCTTTCTCGGGATTCCGGTAGTCATGGTCTCGGCACTGAAGAGATTCGGAATAGACGAACTGAAAGATAGGATTCTCGAGAAGTGTGCAGGCAATGGTTTTCCTGAGGGCCTAAGCTTTGAAGATTCAAGAATCGAGAAAGCACTTGGCGCCATAGAAAAACTGCTTTCGGAGAATACGGAAATTGAAGAGATGAATTACAGATGGTTGGCCATAAAACTCCTGGAAAAAGATCCGGAGTACCAACTGCTTCTCGACAACGCCAGACCATATCTCAAGGCCGCTGTGAATGAGATTATTGCCGATATTGACAGAATATTCGGAGACTCCGCAGTTGCCATTGCGCAGGCCAGGTATTCAATCATAGAAGAGATCATGGATCGTTTTGTCAAACAGGCAAGAAAATCTGATGACTTGACCGATAGGGTGGACCGAATACTTACAAACAAATGGCTCGGCATACCGATCTTCTTCTTCTTCATGTGGTTGACCTTTCAGCTCACATTCGTCGTAGGTAACTTCTTCCTCGAGATGATCGACGAAGGTTTTGGTCTGCTTGCAGATACCGTAACTCAGGGGCTCTCGGGAAATCTGCCCGATCTCTTTGTCTCCTTTCTCGCCGACGGCGTAATAGGGGGAGTTGGAGGAGTAATGGTCTTTCTGCCGAACATCTTCTTCTTATTCCTTGCAATAGGAGTTCTGGAGGCTTCGGGCTATATGTCGAGAGCGGCCTTTGTTATGGATAGACTGATGAACGCTATTGGTC
>LVBU01000605.1 GCA_001603185.1 Thermotogales bacterium Thermo_02
GGTAAAAAGCAAATCCGTCAAGCCGCAGAATATTCTTTGAAGCGTCGATTATAGAATGATACACAGTCTCTTCGTCGGTTGTTTTCTCCATTCTTAAAGCTACATCATGTAATCTGGAAACCTTTTCTTTAGTCTCTTCCAGCGCGTTTTTTGCCTGCCTTTCTTCTGTTATGTCAATTGAAGCTCCGTAGAAGCTCTTCAGGTTTCCATTGTCGAAAGATGAAATAGGTCTTGATCTCTCCCGAATCCATTTTAGTTGACCTTCTTTGGCAAGTATTCTGTACTCTGTCGTTGAAAATCTCCCAGATTTCAGATTTAGAAGGTGCTCTCTGTAATTCTTAAGATCATCGGCATATATAATCGATTCCCAGAATTCAAAACTGCAAGCCTCTGCATCTTTGTAGCCAGTTATCTTCTCGAACGCATCGCTTTTCCAGACATCTTTGATACTGCCCGACTCCTCAAGCTCGATTTCATAGTAGTATTCATACAATATTCCCGACATAGACTTGTATCTGTTTATAGATGCCGAAAGAGCCAGTTCAATCTCACTTCTAATCCTCAGTTCGCTCTCAAGTGAAAGCGTCTTCTCTCTGACCTGTTTTCTCAAAGAGACATTCCAGAAATTCAGCAAAAGCAGCGCCACCGCAGAGATTATTGCAACAGGTAGAACATATGTCGTAAGTATCTGCGAAAGAGAAGTCGAAGATTCGACCGAGTAGCTTTTGAACCATTTGGTGTGAATCTGTCTGTACTTTCCCGAGGCCATGATAAGAGACAGGCCTTCGTTCAGTATTCCGAGGAGTTCTTGATCTCCCTTTCTTACCGCGAAGCAGTATTCAAGTCTTATGAAGGGATTGTCGGACATGACGAGGTTTTTCAGTTTCAGTCTGTCAATTAGGTATAGACCCTGTATCGAACCCAGTAGAACGGCATCGACCTGACCACTAGAAAGCATTTCGAGTGCAATGGCGGGATAATCAACGCGCACAAGAGTTCCGGCGATATTGTTCGCAGTAGCGTAATCATCCATAATATCGCCCTTTTGAACTGCTACTGTCTTCTCCTTCAGTCTATCGGGTGAGAGAAACTTACCATCGGTCTTACGGGTGAAAACACTTCCGTGAACTATCAGATGGGGGACGGAAAAATCAACAGATAGAAGCCGTTCTTCTGAGTAGTACATTCCGAGAAGTCCATCTATTTCGCCTTTCTCAAGGAGGCTGCGCACGTTTGTCCATGTCCTGAGTTCAATCTCTATCTCAATTCCGAGAGCTTCTGCTATTGCGTTTAGAATATCAACATTGAAACCAACTGAGTTTCCCCTTTCGTCTAGAAACTCGAAAGGTGGATAAGCCATATCACCGCCAAACTTAAGCGCCTTTGCGGAGACTCCCGTAAACAGTGAGAAAATTATCAGGAGGATGGCGATTCTTCTCATCGTATTAATCGGCGGAGACACCGTGCTTTAGCGCGGTGATGAATGACGCCTCCCTCCTTTCACATAGTAGTGATG
>LVBU01000606.1 GCA_001603185.1 Thermotogales bacterium Thermo_02
ACATATGGATGCTCGCTTTACCCTGACGAGAACATCGTGTGGTCCTAGCTCGCCTGGAACCGGAACTCTCTTGATCTCTAGTCCGGGCCCCGGTCTTTCCTTGACTATTGCAAACATAGTTTCGGATTCCAAAGGAATCCCCCCTTTCAGTCGTATTATCTATAGTTTAATTCAGGCGTGATGATTAATAAACTTCACTATAGGGCAACTATGGGCGAAGGCGTTTACTGGCATGACTTCAATTATGCTATTCTTCCGGAAACGTTACTGTTTGATCTCAAGAACTCCCGAACTTCGCTGAAGGACTGCAGCTTCATATATTCGTTTCGAAGCTTAGCGCTATCTCTAATCCCTCTCGTATAGCCTGCAAAGGACTTCCGCAGATCTCTGATTGCCTGCTCCTCTCCGACTGTATCCGCGAGACGCCTTAAGTGAATCATGAAATGATTAAGTCGTTCATCCAGAGTTAACTCCATATAGGATCTTCCCCTGATGAAATCCTTTGCCTGTTTGAAGATCCAGGGATTGCCTATAGCTCCTCTTGCTACAATAACGCCGTCAACGGCACACTCTTCCAGTGCATTAGCAATCGCCGCAGGTGTAAACATATCCCCGGAACCGTATACAGAGATTCCTTCGGCATGTAAGAGGTGCGCCAACCTGTCTATCTCCTGCCAGTCAGCTCTTCCGGAATATCCTTGAATTACGGTCCTTCCGTGAATGAAAACTGCATCGGGGCGAGCCTTCAAAATCGGTGCGATTATTCTGTCGCTCTCTCTCTTGTCTATACCTATTCTGATTTTTACCGACACCGGGACAGATACAACTCCCTTCAAAGAAGTGATCATCGACGCAATCCTCTCCGGTATCTTCAATAAAGCGCTACCGGCTCCGCGCTTCACGACCTTTCTGACGGGACAGCCGGAGTTTATGTCAAACCAGGTGGCCACATCAAGAAGCTTCTTTGCTGCATCGACCATATTCTTCACATCGGCCCCAAACAACTGGATTCTACAGGGTTCAACGGGGACTATCTCTCCGGTCTTTCCGGTCGATCTGACTATACCTTCGGTACTTATCATCTCGCTGAAGACAAAATCCGCTCCCCATTCAATGGCTAGTTCTCTCATCACCCTGTCCGTATAACCGGCCATAGGAGCTAACCCTATTTCTTTATTCATAACATTCGCTTACCTCTTTCAAGATGATATCAGGAACCATTCCCAGTACCGATTTCTTAAGTCGAACACGACTCCTTATATCGGTAGATGAGATCTCTATTCTCGGAGCAGAGAGAAAAACCGTCCCCTCCATGTTATTGAGCTCTTCGCGACTTGAAAAGCGTGGGTATACGACAAGCCTGGCTTCATCTAGCAATCTCTTGTACTCATACCAGGTGTCGAGCGTCCGATAGCTATCTTCGCCGACTATGAGATAAGGCTTGCACAGGTGTAGGCTCGCGAAGTGCCTGACTGTGTAAAGAGAGTAGGACATATCTCCCCTTTCTCTTTCATAGTCGGAGACGACTGCGTTCTGGACCGATTCGAATGACTTTTCGAGCCACTGTCTTCTGAGTGAGTATGGCGAGAGCTCTGCAGAAGACTTGTGGGGGGGTCTATATGCGGGCACTATATAGAGAGTATCGAGTTCAAGTTCCTCTATGGCCCTTATGGATACTATCAGGTGTCCTATATGTACAGGATCGAAAGAACCACCGAAGATACCTATTCTATTCTCTAAAGACATATTCCCTTTCATCTATCACCACGGTGTCACCCTCTTCGATGCCCGCCTGTTTCAGCTTTAGGGTGAGGCCACCGACTTCGAGCTTATCCATTATAAATCTGTCCCTGAACTTGTGGGCCCTGATTTTCCTCAGATAGAAATCCACAGCCGGACCGGAAACAACGTATCTCCCCATATGATCCTTGACAACCTGAAAGTTCTCGGGGTTTGGAGCTGTATATACTATCGGTTCAACGGCAGGCAAGGGAAGGTTCTCCTCGGTCTTCATTCTTTTCAGGAAAGACTCGGAGTTTCCAATTACACTCCAGATAGACTTCTTCAGATCTTCTACACCACTCCCGGTAGCGGCAGACAGAGGTATTATGACCTTTCCGGTCGCTCTGGTGAATTCACTCATTCTCTCTTTCAATTCATCCGCTGTAAGAAGATCGCTCTTGTTGGCAACTACCAACTCGGGCTTTGATAGAAGTTCGCCTTTATAGAATTCCAGTTCTTCACGAATATCGCGATAGTCCTGAATGAAATCGCGCTCCTCAGTCTGAGCTATATCCAGTAGATGAACGATCATTTTACAACGTTCGATATGCCTCAAGAAGCTGTGCCCAAGGCCGATCCCCTTATGGGCTCCCTTTATCAAGCCCGGAACGTCGGCTACTATGTACCCCAAAAATTCGGTAGCCATAACCACACCAAGGTTTGGTGAGAGAGTCGTGAAATGGTAATTTGCGATCTTCGGTCTCGCGTTGGAAATCACCGATATCAGAGTGGACTTGCCGACGTTTGGAAAACCCACGAGCGCAACATCTGCCAGAATCTTCAACTCGAGCCTCACAAAGAGTTCTTCTCCAGGTTCTCCGTTTTCTGCAGCCTTTGGAGCCTGGTTTGTTGAGGAGGCAAATCTGGCGTTTCCCCTCCCGCCCTTTCCTCCCCTCGCGAGGACTATCGTCTCTCCCGGTCTGTTCAGGTCTGCGAGTATATCTCCAGTTTCGGCATT
>LVBU01000090.1 GCA_001603185.1 Thermotogales bacterium Thermo_02
ATAGTTTCCATGATTTTCGCCTATTATATGAAATACTATATCGAGAAGCCAAATGCTCTGCCGCTTGTCCTTGGTGTTTTGTTGATCGTGGAGATACTTTTCATACCTTTCTATGCCTTTCTGGCAAAGAAGAAGGGTAAGACCTTCTCCTTCATCCTGGGTTCTATCGTATGGATAATCGGTTCGGTTGCAATTTTCTTTGTCCCCCAGAACGCTTCCCTGCCGGTAGTCTTCTTTCTTGCGGGTTTTGTAGGAGCGGGAGTGTCTGCGGCAGCGGTTATACCGCACACCATATTCGGCGATGTCACAGATGTCGGCGAACTGGCATATGGACAACGCAGAGAGGGAAACTTCAGTGGTCTTATAACATTCATACGCAAATTCGCCTCTGGAATAGCGGTGGCTCTTGCTACACTTGTTCTCGGTGTCGCCGGCTATGTAAATCCCGAAAGAGTTGTAGAAGACGGTGTGACGAAGATGATCGAGAAGCCACAGGGCGCTGCCGTTTTACTATCGATAAGGCTAATAATAGCTCTGGCGCCTGTCATTCTGATGACATTCGGTATTGTTGCAGCGAAGAAATACCCGCTAGATTCTGAAAGCCACAGAAGGCTTATCGACTATCTTAACAGGAAAAGGCATAATGAAAAGACAACTATGAGCGATGAAGAAGTCGATGAATTGAAGAGGAGACTTATATAAACAGATGAGTGTCGGTCTTTTCCTGTCGCTCCTGACATTGAGTCTTGTCTGGGGAAGCTATTATGTCGCGAACAGAATCTCTCTGCAGTATCTCTCGCCGTTCTTTGTTGGCCTTGTAGTCAGAGCCGTCACTTTTGTGCTTCTTCTGACGTTAATGGTCTTCAAGAGACAGGTGAAAAGGCTCTTCAGAGTGAAGGGGATACTACCCAGACTTCTGCTGATAGGCATACTCGGCTTCTCTCTGGATATAACGGCCTTCATTGGCCTGAGACTGTCAAGTGCTGCAAATGGAGCTGTACTGTTGAAAGCCGATATACTCTTTGCAAACCTGATAACCATTTTCTTTCTCAAAGAGCGCTTCAGTTATCGTGACTGGCTTTATACAGTGGCGATTCTCTTCGGTGTAGGCCTTGTAATGAACATCGATCTTGTGAATTTCAGATTCGAGGGAGTCGGAGATGTATTCTTTCTTTTGAGCGCCTTCTTTGTCTCTCTGAATGCCTTTGTGATAAAGTCCGTGCAACTGGATAGAGTGAATCCGGCTTCAGACAATGTTGTAGCCTTTTACAACAACTTCGTGACAATGATTATTTTCTCACTTATCTTTCTCCTGTCGGATAAAGGTTCTTCTTTATCGGCAGTTAGAGAGAATAGTTATCTGATCCTCTCGCTCATGTACGCCGGAGCCATGCAGACCACCGTATATCTGCTGTACTACTTCAACCTGAGAAGACTACCTGTGTGGTTGGTCATGATAACACTTCTTCTGATGCCTGTATTTGCCACTGTTATAAGTTTCTTCCTACTGAAAGAAGGGTTGAAGCCTTTTCAAATTCTGGGTATGCTTATTGTTCTGATATGTACCGCAGGAATTATCATAGAGCAGAAGAGAAAAAGAGAATTGAAGCCAATTTAGAAAGGGAGGTTTCTTATGGATATGAACTTCTTTCTCCCCGTGAAGGTTATATTTGGGAACGGAAGAATTAGAGAACTTGGCTCACTCATATCGGGAGACAGGATTATGATAATCTCAGACCACGCTCTACTAGAGCTCGGTTTTGTCTCCGAAGTTAAAGAAAAGATCGGTAGAACTGATTTTATAGAGTTTTGCGAAGTCGAGCCAAATCCCAGCTGTGAGACCGTTGATAAAGCAGCGAAACTCGCCAGAGATTACAGTGTCGATACTATCGTAGCCGTCGGAGGCGGCAGCGTAATGGACACTGCAAAGGCTGTGGCCTGTCTGGTATCTAATAACGGACAGATTAAAGACTATCTGAATGGCAGCAAAACCTTCACTTCCAGGAAAGTCAGACTGATATGTGTTCCAACGACTTCAGGAACGGGGAGCGAAGTAACCAATGTTGGAGTCTATACCGATAAATCAAGCGGTGTGAAAAAGCCGCTCGTCTCGGAGTTCTTCTGGAGCGACTTTGCGCTGGTCGATCCGAGACTCACATTCTCACTTCCAAAGAGTGTCACAGCTTCTACGGGCCTAGATGCGCTCGCGCATGCAGTAGAATCCTACTGGGCTAAGTCCAGTCAGCCTGTAAGCGAAGCTCTTGCGATCCGGGCGGTAAACCTGATCATGAAGTATCTGCAGAGAGCCTATACCGACGGCGATGAAGAGTCCAGAGAGGGGCTTTCGATGGCGAGCCTTCTGGCCGGGATGGCCTTCAGTCAGACCAGAACGACTATCCTTCACGCGATCAGCTTTCCCCTGACCAATATCTACGGTCTTCCCCACGGATTCGCCTGTTCTCTTGCAATGCCCGAGGTCTTGAAGCTTAACTACAAGGTAATCGGCAACAAGCTTGACATTCTGATAAGATATCTTGGATTGAAGAATATCGATGAACTATCAAACGAATTAGAAGCGCTTATGAGGGCTATAGGAGCTCCGCGAAAGTTGTCGGAAATCGGAATTAGAGAAAAGGATATCGACGGGCTCGTCGAATCCTCGCTTTCTTCTCCCATAGCGAAACTGAATCCGGCAAAAATTGGCAGAGAAGAACTGAGAGAGATATTCGAGACTATTCTCTAGTGAGGTGAATGATTTGAATAATGATGAGATTTTAGAACTCCAGAGAAAGGCAAAGAGGGTAAGGTCGCTGGTGATCGAGATGATCGGACGTCTGGGTGTTGGACATATCGGCGGTGCGTTGTCAATCGTCGAGGCTTTAACGGTTCTTTACTTCAGGGAAATGCGAGTTAGACCGGAGGAGCCTCTGTGGCCAGAAAGGGATCACTTCGTTCTCTCAAAAGGTCATGGTGGACCGGGTCTGTACGCGGTACTGGCAGAAAGGGGTTTCTTTCCTCTTGATCTTCTTTGGACACTGAATCAGCCTGAAACACTGTTACCTTCTCATTGTGACAGACTTAGGACTCCGGGGATAGACATGACAGCCGGCTCGCTTGGGCAGGGATTCTCCGCGGCGGTTGGTATTGCACTGGCCAAAAAGATCTCAAGAAACCCTTCCAGAGTCTTCGCAATAATCGGTGACGGAGAGAGCCAGGAAGGGCAGATCTGGGAAGCCGCAATGCTCGCTTCACATAGAAGACTGGATAATCTGATCGCGATGCAGGATTACAATAGGATGCAGATCGATGGAAACACTTGCGATATAAATGGTCTTGAGCCTCTAGAAGACAAATGGCAAGCCTTCGGCTGGAATGTGGCTTCGGTTGACGGGCACAATGTTGCAGAAATCGCCGATGCGATCGAAAAGGCTAAGGAACATCATAACGGTCCTTCCATGATAGTTCTAAATACTGTCAAAGGCAAAGGAGCCTACTTCGCAGAGGGTAAACTTTCCAGTCACAACATGAAAGTGACTGAAGAAGAGTGGAAGAATGCTATCGTCGAGCTCCAGAAGGAAGGAGTGTAGTTACATGGAACTTGCTGGAAGAGAACTCAGGAGCGTCTACACGGAAAAACTAATAGAAATGGCGGAACTGGATGACAGAATAGTAGTGCTTGAAGCCGATCTCGGCAAGGCTTCGGGAACGATGCCCTTCAAGGACAAGTATCCCGATCGCTTTATAGACGTCGGCGTTGCTGAAGCAAACATGATCGGAGTTGCATCGGGAATGGCTGTGATGGGGAAGATCCCGTTTGCTCATTCGTTCACCCCGTTTGCCACCCGCAGAGCCTTTGACCAGATAGCGATATCGGTTGCATACGCTAGATTGAACGTCAAGATAGGAGGAACCGATCCCGGAGTGACGGCGGAGCTTAACGGAGGAACCCATATGAGTTTCGAAGATGCCGGTATCGTCAGGAATCTGCCCGGAATGATCGTGGTGGAACCGGCCGACTCGATTCAGCTTCTTTCGTTGCTTCCCCAGATAGTGGAAGTCGATTCCCCGGTCTATATGAGACTCGATAGAAAGAACACAAAGCTCTTCTTCGAACCCGATACAGAGTTCATGCTTGGAAAGATTCATCAAATCAGGGACGGAGGCGATGTGACGATTATCTGTAGTGGAATAATGATACAGAGTTCAATAGAGGCCGCAGACATACTCCAAAGAGAAGGGATTCATGCCCGTGTTCTTAACATGCACACCCTGAAGCCGATAGATAGAGAACAGATAGTTAAGGCGGCAAGAGAAACAGGCGCAATAGTCACTGCCGAAAACCACAGTATAATAAACGGCTGGGGAAGTGCTGTGGCCGAAGTTATCTCCGAGGAACATCCGGTACCGCTGAGAAGAATAGGAGTCAAAGACCACTTTGGAGAGGTTGGCATGACCGACTTCCTTCTCAAAAAGTACAAAATGACGGCCGACGATATAGCGCAGGCCGCAAGAGATGCCATAGCATTGAAGTCAACCGGTGCTGGCGGGAGGTAGAGATGTTCAGGGTGCTGAACAGCAAGAACAGGTTGCAGATTTATCTTGAAGAAATACTGCTGATCGATCATTCGAAAGAAAGACCCAGTATCTTTCTCGGAAAGGGGTATGAGACCTTTGATATGTACCACGGAAACTTCGAGATCACCGATGAGCTGGAAGAGAGGATCGCGCTTCGCGATTGGAGAGTGAAGGAGAACCTTCCCGAAGACGTGATTGTGGTCTTTGGGAGAGACTCTAGTACTGTTGAAGTCACTCTCTACTTCCTGGAGGGTCGAATGAATCTGAAGCTAAAGAGTAATGATCCTGAAGCAAACAGGTTCTGGATAAGAATAAAGGCCGAACCGGGTGAGCATATCTACGGTTGTGGCGAGCAGTTCTCGGAACTTGACCTTAGGGGAAGGAAGGTGCCCCTCTGGGTCTCGGAACAGGGTGTGGGGAGAAACAAGAGGGAGTTGCTGACCTTTTTTGCCGACAAGTTTGAAAGGGCCGGCGGCGATTGGTACACCACTTACTATCCCCAGCCAACCTTTGTATCGACAAGAAAGCTTTTCTGCCACGTAAATAACAGTCACTATATGAAGTTTGATTTCTCCCATGACGATTATCATGAGCTCGAATGCTGGGCGATTCCGAATTCCATAATCTTCGGTACTGGAAGAAGCCTGCTGGAGATTATCGAAAATCAGTCGGCCTATCTTGGAAGACAGCCGGAACTGCCGGAGTGGTCTATGGACGGGGTTCTTCTTGGCCTTCAAGGAGGAACAGACATTGTGATGCCAAAAGTTGAAGAGGCTCTCAAGAGAGGACTCAAGATAGCGGCGGTATGGATTCAGGACTGGGAAGGCAAGAGAATTACTTCATTTGGAAAGCAATTAATGTGGAACTGGGAATACGATAGTAATATGTACCCGGACCTTCCGGCGCTTATCGAGAAGCTTAGAAACCGTGGAATCAGAGTCATGGGTTACGTAAACCCCTTTCTGGCGCTTGAAGGAAATCTCTACAGAGAGGCGTCCGAAAAGGGCTATCTCGTAATGAAAAGCGACGGGAGTGAGTATCACGTTGTGATAACCACCTTCCCGGCAGCAATTGTAGATATCACAAATCCAGAAGCCTATGTCTGGTTGAAAGAAATAATCAAGAATAACATGATCGGTATAGGTCTTTCCGGCTGGATGGCAGATTTTGGAGAGTATCTTCCTACAGATGCGGTTCTCCATTCGGGAGAGGACGCCCGGAGCTTCCACAATAGATTTCCTCAGAACTGGGCAAAACTGAATCGAGAAGCCGTTGAAGAGGCCGGAAAACTTGGAGAGGTCTTTTTCTTCACAAGGGCCGGCTACACAGGAACTACCGCATACTCCACTCTAATGTGGGCGGGAGACCAGATGGTTGACTGGAGCGTGGACGACGGACTTCCTTCGGTAATACCCGCGGCTCTTTCCCTTGGTTATAGTGGTTTTGGCTTGTCTCATTCCGATACGGGAGGCTATACAACCATAAAGAATATCATGGGTAACGTGACTAGATCCAAAGAACTGTTTATTAGATGGAGTTCGCTTTCGGCCTTTACTCCGGTAATGAGGACACATGAGGGGAATAGGCCCGATGATAACTGGCAATTCAATTCTGATGACGAGACACTTCTTCACTTCGCCAGAATGAGCAGCGTTCACTGGAAGCTTAAGCCGTATTTGATGGAACTCATAAGGGAAAACTGCGAAAGAGGGATCCCGGTTATGAGACATCCTCTTCTTCACTACGAAGACGATCACAATCTCTACACAATGAAGTATCAGTATATGCTCGGACCGGATCTTATGGTAGTTCCAGTTGTTGAAGAAGGCAAGAAGACACAGGAAGTCTATCTCCCAGAAGGCGAATGGATTGATATCTGGTCGGGCAGAGAATACGGCCCTGGCAGATACGTAGTCGATGCGCCTCTGGAAACGATTCCCGTCTTCTACAGAAAGAACTCAAGTTATGCCGGACTCTTCCGAGAGCTGGCAGATATTGGAGGTAACGATGTTTGAGAAGAGAATAGTCATTGGTTCGGATAAGTCCGGATTCCCGTTAAAAGAGGCCCTCAAATCTCATCTTGTGGAAAAGGGTTATGAAGTCGAAGATGTTGGAATGCAGTCTATGGAAGATTTTCAGCCTTACTTTGAAGTTGCGCCAAAGGTGGCCAGAAAGATCCAGTCGGGAGAGTTCGATCTAGGCCTTCTCTGCTGCGGTACCGGAATGGGAATGTCGATTGTAGCCAATAAGTTCAAGGGAATCTATGCCGCTGTAGTCGAAGGCAGTTATGCTTCCAAGATGGCAAAGGTAATAAACGACGCGAATGTTCTTACGATGGGAGGCTGGAAACTGGCTCCTCAAGAAGCTATAGATATGTTGGATTGCTGGCTGAATGCCAGGTTTACCGAAGGCTTTCCCGAAGACAGACAGCAGTTTCTGAAGAATGCCTTTGATAAAGTGAGAGAGATAGAAGAAGAGAACTTCCGTTGAGCTTATCTGAAAAGGCTGTCAAGTGAGTCGATAGAGACGTCGATGACTTGAGCGGGATGCTTGTCGAGTGCTGAAGGGTACTTCAATCCGGAACCTGTGAGGATTGAAACGACAGTCGATCCGTTAAGTGAACCCAGCTTCTTTAGCTTTTCGATCGCGGCCAGCGAAGTCGCGCTGGCGGGCTGGACGAAGAACCCTCTGAGTGCAAGTCTTTGCTGGGCCTGGATTATATCTTCTTCATCGACTGCTATAGTCGTTCCCCCGTTCCTTCTCAGCATTTTCAGGACTGAGTTTCCACTGGGAGGAAGGGGGTTCTCTATTGCGTGAGCGATCGTAGAGGGATTGTGGAACCTCTCAACGGACTCTCTGCCGTTTTGAAAGGCCTGGTGAATGGGCGAGCACCCGCTGGCCTGTACTGCGATCATTGTGGGAGTTCTTTCGGTTAGCCTGGCCTCTCTAAGTTCGCGGAATCCCTTTTCGATTCCCCTGATATTTCCCCCGGAACTCGTCGGAACGATAACATAATCAGGGACCTTCTCTCCGAGTTGCAGAAAGATCTCAAAAGCGATCGTCTTTGAGCCTTCGACTCTCATTGAAACATCGGAATTGGAGAAATATACTCCCCATGAAGAAGCCGATCCGATACTCTTGTAGAAGAGATCGCTGTAATCACCCTTAACTCTGGCTACTCTCGGCCCGTATACTGTGATGGGTCTGATCTTCTCATCGGGGATATCCGCCGACACGAGAACTGACGTGTCCAATCCGGCTCTAGCCCCGTATGCGGCCACAGAGGCAGCCATGTTACCGGTAGAGACCGTGCCGAACCTGCTAAATCCTCTTTTTATGGCATCTAGAAGCGTCAAGTATGTTCCGCGATCCTTGAATGACCATGTAGGATTCACTGTCTCATTTTTAAGAAGAACCTTGAAACCTTCGAGTTCCGGGCCTTCGCAGGATATCAGCGGAGTTCTTCCCTCTCCAAGTGAAACTGAAGAATCGTATCGCAAGGGTGGAAGAAAATCTGAGAAATCAATCAGAAGGCAACCGGTGTCCAGCGAAATCCTGGAACCGCGTCTTATTAAGGACAGATATTCCAGCGGTCCGCCACAGACGCACCTATCAAAACCGGAGCTATTGTCGGACTCTCTTCCACACTCTGCACAGACAAATTCCGTCAAAACGATTACTCCCGTTGTTTCCTCAGTTCAATCTGACTTATAGTATACTGGAGTACTTCCTGGAATCTGAGGCTTTTTGCGATCGTAACCGATGGATTGTTTGAAGCATCACACTGCCAGTCAACCGTCAGCCCCATAAAATGACTCTCCTCGGCAGCAGCCCGCACGACTCTCTTAGCATAACCCATTCGCCTGAAGCCTATGACTGTTTCCACTCCCAGTTCAACGCTGTTAGCAGATCTGTAAACACCAATACACCAGCTAACGATTTGATTGTCTCTCGTCAGACAGGTTCCCATGCTTTTGTCCAGGAAGGTCTCCAAGTCAGGCCAAAACGAGAGAATCCAGCCCTTAAGACGATCGATATTTCTGAAATCGCCTTCCAGAATTTCTCTAGTAATCCTTTTAGTCTGAGTATCTTCGGAGGTATCTGATATCAACGCAGGAGATGAGAGAGTCGACCTGAAAAGATAACGAAGAACAGGTCTTGGCTCCAAGCTGTCGAGAAGATGTTTCAGAAAGCTTTTGGCTTTCCGCGTTGAGTAGAAATTCAGCACTGGTATTCCTCTGGCTTTCGCGCTAGGAATCAGCTTCTCTTTCAGAAATTCCGAATGCTCTTCTCTATAACCTTCACCGGGGTCCCCGCCAATCAAAACAGTGTCTCCGCAGTTCCATACAATTACTGAATCCGGTTTCTCCTCATTACTAACAAACAACTTCCCCAATGTGTTTCCTTCTAGAATCGATGGCACAACAAGATTATAAGAAATCTCACCCAGCAAAGGCCTGACATGGGAGAAGTCCTCAGAACGGAGTTCGACAAGCATCAGCAATCTCCTTTCATCTGGGCTAACGTCTGATTCTACTTCAAAAGCACTTTACAATGCAAGACTGTGTGATATGACAATGTTTTTTCGACATATAATGTTAAATTATTCTCGGAGGTGATATTTTGGAGACTAAGGGTTATATCGAAATTGAAGGCGTAATGTACAGGCTGGTGAGCAGGCAGAAGAGCAATCACAGACAGATTAGAGTCCGCAGCAAAGGACAGCTCGGAGTCAGGTTGAATAAGGAAGAAGACTTCTTCAGAGACAACAGAGACTTTCTGAAAAAACTTTTGAAGGACTCCGAGATCGATATTCCAATTGGAAGAAACAATGCTGCACAGGAGTAGGATCCTCAATGATTGGCGATAGTAACTCTTATGAAGAGATTCTTGAAAGAATTCCCAATCGCAGAGACAGGTTTATCGAGCATAATGAGATACTTCTGGTAAGACTTGAAGAGATTCTTCCAGTATTGTTGAAGGATTCGGATTTTGATACCTGGCTGGTTCTCGGACGAGAATACAATGAGGATCCCGTTATGTTTACACTTCTACCCGCGGCTTATCGCAATGCAAGCAGGTACACTGCCTTCGTCTTCAAAGGAACAGACAGGTATGTTCTGTCTCCTTATGGAAAAATGATGACAGGTTTTTACACAAGTGTCTGGGATGTCACTCAAGGCGATTTCTGGACAGCACTTCGAAAGCTACTGAAGGACATAGGTGCAGAAAATGTTGGCGTCAACTTCTCGAGTTCGATCGCTCTCGCCGATGGAGTAACGCATACGCTCTTCAAAAAGCTGGAGGAGGTAGTTGGAGACTTTGTGAGACTGACAGGCGCCGAAGATCTGGTCGTAAATTGGTTACAGACAAGGACGAAAAGAGAACTGGATCTTTACAGAGATCTAGACAAAATCGCCCACGCGATCATCGCGAAGGCGTTTTCAAGGGACGCAATCTTTCCAGGGATAACAACGACGTCCGATATCGAATGGTCGTTAAGAGATCTGGCAGAGAGGCTGGGACTGGAGACCTGGTTTGGGCCTGATGTAGACTTTCAGAGAAAGGGACTGGATAATCCAAGAAGTACAGGCGTAGTCTGTGAAGGCGATTTCCTTCACTGCGACTTTGGATTTCACTATAACGGACTCGCAACCGATACGCAGCAGATGTTCTATCTTCCATTGAAAAGGGAAGATAGAACTATTGACGAGCTCAGAAGAGTCATAAGAGATACAAACTTTGTTCAGGACACTCTGGCACGGAATTTCATAGTGGGTTTAACGGGAAACGATGTCTTATGCCAGACTCTCAAAGAGGTTAAGAGACTAAACCTGGAGGCTATGATATACACTCATCCGATTGGCTTCAACGGTCATGGTGCCGGTCCCACAATAGGTTTATGGAATAACCAGAAATGGGTCGAGGGGAGCGGCGAGCTAAAACTCAGAGATATGAGCTGTTTTGCGATGGAGCTAAATTGCAGGACAAACGTGGATAGCTGGGAAGGACAGGGAGTTTTCGGTTTTCTAGAAGAGACGGTCGCTTTTAGAGAGGGCCACATTGACTATCTTGACGGCAGACAGACTGAGGTCTATCTAATCTAAGGAGGGAGATTTATGAAGAGATCCGTGTTAATCGTGATGATTCTGTTTATGTTTTCCGCTCTAGCTCTTTCGATGGAGTTGAAAGAATCAGTTAATTCGATGAAAGTCTCGCAGTTAGCTGTTCTTGAGATTTCAGAGAACCCTACGACGGGTTATCTATGGCATATATTCGCGCAGCCCGAAGGGGTTTTAAGAAACTTTCTGGAGGAGTATATGTCAACCGGCACAATCCCAGGTGCTCCTTCGACTAAAGGCTGGATTATGACAGCAGCCAGCGAGGGCAAGGCTCTTCTCACTTTGAAGTTATTCAGGGACTGGGAGGGAGAGAAGAAGTCAATCGATTTCAGGGCTCTGACTGTAGATGTTGCGGGAGAGGAAAAGGGACAGGTAGATCTGAAGATCGTCATCAACGAAATGTCGATCGGTTCAACGGCAATCGTAACCCTTGAGGAGAATGCCAGTACCGGTTATACATGGGAATATGGTTTCCTGGGTGACGGTCTGCAAGAGATCAAAAAGGAGATTATCCCCGATTCCAGCGGTCGTGTGGGAGCCCCCGCGAAGGTAATCTGGACATTCCAGGCCGTTGGAGAAGGCAACACGACAGTTGTCTTCAAGTACTTCAGATCCTGGGAAGGCGAAGCCTCGGCGGTTGATTACAGAGCATTCAATGTTGCTGTTAGATAATATCTTTAAAAGAAGCTGAAACGGACGAAAAACTCTTAGATTACGGGGTGGAGAGAGAGTGAATTCGAACCTTAGATGGACTCATATATTCGTAATATTGGTTCTGGCGATGATCGTGTCAACCTTACCTCTGGTGGCATCTTCCGGTAATACGTTAAGGTTGGCAAGTGTCCTCAGCGAAGCCGCACTTATCGGCGCGACTGTTGTTATAGCCTTTATTCTGAAGAACAGCAGGGTACATGTCGGAATACCGATTGGCCTTATGCTTCTCTCTCTTTCCCTGTATTTCGATGCCCTCGAAGCGATTACCGGTTCCCTGATTTTCGAATCAGTCGCCGTAGCACTTGTCATTACTGCAACTCTCGTTATTTCTTACTTTGTCATAGAACAGGTAAGAGAGATTAGAAACAGCCTTCTAGAGCATGAAGCCGTAATAAACGGCGGTAACGACGGAATTATCCTTGTAGATCTCGAAGGCAACTACATAAAATCGAATAAAGCAGCTAGGGCTTTGCTGGGTTACTCTCCGCAGGATCTGAAAGATCTGTCTATGAGAAGCATAGTATTCAACGCCGAAGAAAGAGCTCTGGAAGAACTGAAGACCAGACTACTTAGCGGTCTTTCCGTTCCTGCATACAGAACTAAGTATCAGAGGAAGGACGGAAAGGTTATCGATGTTGAAGTGAGTACCTATCTTGTAAGTGATTATAGAGGCAAACCGCGTTATATAGTTTCCGTTTTCAGGGACACGACCGAGTTGAGAGAGCTTGAAAGGTCTTTGAGAGATCAGAACCACTTTCAAACTGCCCTGAACGATATTATGACTGAAGCGCTTCGAAGCGGCTTCAACGACAACACTTACAGAGATTTTCTGCTAAAGTGCGTTGAATCCTTTCCAGGAGCCGATGCAGGTGCTTTCCTTCTCAGAGAGGACGACGAAAGGTTTCACTTTGTGGCGGCTCACAATTATGACCTTGAAGAGTTGAAGAAAGTGACTTTCGCTCCACATGAGTTGATTCAGGCCAATAGCGATCGAGTAATAGTTGTCAAGGACTACTCCGCAGATCAGAAGCTTGACGAAGAAAGACAGAGAGTACTCTATACCGCCGGCAGGCTTGAAGAACTGAAGTGCACGATGACCATTCCAGTTATTATTGAAGGCGAGGTCAAAATGTATTTCAATCTGGATAGCTTCAGATCAGACGATGCTTTCGACAGTGTTGAGGTGCAGGAGACTGCCACCGGTTTCGGAAAGGCTATCGCTGTCTTGCTCAGAAGACTGCAGCTTGAGAGAGAACTTGACAGGCAGAGAGAGCTTATGGAGAGATTATCTCTTGAAGACCATCTGACGGGTCTTCCGAATCGCCGACTCTTCTTCGATTGTGCCGCCAGACAGATAGAGTATTCGAGGCGGAAGAACGAGCAGATGGTCATACTTTATCTCGACCTGAACGACTTCAAGGGAGTTAACGATACACTTGGACACGACTTCGGCGATCAGTTGCTGAAAAACGTAGGGAGAAGGCTTGAATCCGTTTGCAGGCGAAGCGATCTCATCGCCAGAATGGGTGGCGACGAATTCGTCTATGTGCTGCCTTCTACAGGCATAGAAGGTTCTGTAAAAGCTATCGCGAGAATACGTAAAGCCTTCGATGAACCCTTCGATGTCGAAGGCAGGAAGGTCTATCTGACCGCGAGCATCGGCGTGGCAATGTTTCCCGACGACGGCCAAAATATTCGTGAGCTGCTAATAGTGGCAGATGAGAGGATGTACGCCGATAAGTCGAAGACCGAAGACGCGGTTCGAAAATCACGCATAGAGTGAACGAACAGAGTCATTTCCGGTTAAGTATCGACGCGAATGGTTCTTTAAATAGAGGCAAGAGTCATAAAAACAATTATCCTGTCGTTCTTCACTGCAGTTTTATGCCTCTTGCCTTTGTGCTTACTTCAATTGCTTCCGAGAATGTCTATGGACGAAAACACACCCGGCTTTTCTCTGAGATTCTCACTCTGCAGGCTCAAACCATTCGTCTTCACCGAAGGGAAACTCGATCCCTTCATCTCTAACAGTATCTACTGCTCCTGTAATAGAACCGATTAGAATGTATGTATTTGTTTCTCCAGGCGTATGAAAGGGAAATATGTAGTAAGGTTCGTAAAGTCCGGGATAAACAGGTCTCCTGAAGAAGACCCATGTTGGAGGCTCCTTGTACTCTGAAAGCATTTTCAAAATACTTATGGCATCTGAGAGATCGTAGCTCATGTACAGTGGGGGGACGGGAATATCGTAACAATCCCTAATAAAGGCATCGTACAGACGAGGCTCAGACCAGACGCCGTCAATAAAGTCTATCAAAGCCGATCTTGCGGAATTGCCCTGGAGATTAAACTGGAAACCGAAGACCCATTTTTGAACCTCTTCCGCACTGTTGAACGGAGTTCCATCACCGCCCCAGATGACGCGCAAGTACAGTTCGCTTTGCGGATATACCGCTTTGATCCTTGAAACGGCTTCAGAAACAAGCCTTTGAAATAACGTGGGGCCTCTCATGACAAGACAGCCGGATAAAGCAAAGACTATCGCCGTCAGTAACAACAACATAAGGACTTTGCGCATACCAACACCTCTCCTAGACTGTTTTTCCTTACCGAACATGAAGGCTTGTCTGCACGGAAGGATATAATATGATACATGAGATTGAATGCAGACCAAGTCTTCTGGAGATGTATGACCGGAGCTTTACAGACTTAGAAGAAATCGCGTGGTCCGTCCTCTATATGCATGATTAGGATAAGAGCTTCAATGAGGAGAATGGAATTTTACGATTGCAGAATACTGCAGTTTTCAGATAGGAAGGAGACAGGATGTCTTTCACAACAAAGGAATACCCAAGTTCCAGAGTAGCGACTTTCGATGTTGGAGTAATAGGTGGAAAGAAGCATCATGTTATCGGACTGGTGGAAGCCGATGTCACTCTCGCGCGGCAGAGAATTCGAGAGTGCATAAGGTCGGGCCGAAAAATCAGTTTCAACTCGTGGATCGTGAAGGTAATAGGCGATACTATCGCCGAAAACAGATCTGTCCATGCAATCAACTTCAAAAGGAGAAGACAGGTGGTCTTCGACGACGTGGATGTTTCAATACCGGTAGAAAGAGAAGTGGGAGGGATGAAGGTTCCTCTTGTTGGAGTTATAAGAAGCGCAAATACCAAGTCAATAGAAGATATACATGAAGAAATCGAGAAAATGAAAGGGGCGACTGTAGACAGTACGAAGGATTATGTTCTTACGGAGAACAAGAATAGACTAAGCAAGTTTTTCTTCAGTATGCCGCAGTGGCTTCGTCTGATAGTCTGGAAGCTCATCCTGAGAACTCCCTTCTCGACAAGACAGAGTATTGGAACTGCGATGGTAACTAATGCCGGGATGGCCGGAGACTTCTCGGGATGGATTATTCCCAGGAGTATTCACAACCTTTGCATCGGGTTAGGTTCTATCTGTAGAAAACCATGGGTTCACGCCGGAAAGGTGGAAATCAGGAGTATTCTAAATCTCACCATCCTGGTGGATCATGATGTGGTTGACGGAGTGTCGGCCGCAAAATTCGCTCTAGACCTGGTCAGGGAAATAGAGAGGGCAGCGGAGCTCTAAGAATATACTGTCTGATGTACAAAGAGCGATCGTGCGACTCAGATTTGCCCGGCTTTTGCCTTGATTATCTTCATGATCGCGTTACCGGCCAGTCTGTGACCTCGACCACCCAACTGGTTTGCAGTGCCTGTGAGGTATATGTCATTTTCGGTATTGTACCAGGCGAAGGCGGAGGTCTGTCCCCAGAACCCTAGAGTCTCTCCAATTGGGAAGAGAGGCTTCATGAAGAATGGAATATAGAACTTCTCAATACCTATCCCGTAGAGAAACAATCCTGGACCAAAAATCATGTTCCATTGCTTGAGGTCTTTGATCTCCTCAGCCGGAAAGAATTCCCCCGAGAAGAAGGCCCTCAAGAATCTCATACACTCTTGTGCGGTCGAAACTATTCCTCCTTCGGCAGTTACAGAAGCCATGTATTTGGGAAGTCGAACGGTGCTCGTCTTATAGTACAACTGTGCTGGGGTCTCATCACTCTCGTCTTTAAAGCAGTATGTATCATTCAGTCCGAGCCTGTCGAAGATTAACTCCTTAAAAACCATGTCGATAGGACTTCCGGTGATTTTCTCAATTATCGCACCCAGGAGTTCGTAGTTAGTGTCAGAGTAAAGAGCCTTACCCGTATGCCCGGGTTTGAATCGAGGTTTTATCTTCCGAACGGTATCAAGAATTCGTTCAAGCGGCCAGGCTTCATCCTTTCCTTCAAGCAACTCAGTGGCGGCTTTCTTCCCCGAGGCAGTCTTTCCAAAGAAGTAGTCGGGAATACCGGACGTGTTGGAGATCAAGTGTTTGACGGTTATCTCGTCAGTATAATCAACGCCGTCAAGAACGTGAAGCCCTGAGAGCATGCCCCCGGGGAAATAGCTAGTGATTCTGCTGTCTAGACTCAGTTGACCTTCTCTCTTTAGTATCAGAACCACCGCGGTTACGTAGAGTTTAGTGACGCTTGCGATGAAGTATCGATCATCGTTTATCATATCTCCGGCAGCGGCGGTCAGGGCTAATGATCCATCCCCGCTTTCCACACGGATAACTGCGCTGTGTATCTCTTTCATATCGATCATACTGCTAACGGTGTCCTGCAAAAACGCCTCATCGAGTATTCTCTTCATACCTTCTCCTCAAAATACGATCGGATTCAAATTCTTATCACTTATTCTATACCCGATAATACCATACTGGTTTTGGTTGGCCGAGTCCGCTCAGATATCCGTGAGAAAAACACTGAGTCCATACTTCCTTGAAGTCTGCTTGATATAATACACCATAGCAAAAGCGAGGTGATTTGATGGAACAGCTACTCTCAAGGTCTATTCTAGGCGTTATTATAATGGTTGCAGTATTATCGATTTCATTGCTCGGATCTTCTCCGGAAAGTCTATTTCACGATGGTACTATCTGGGAGATAAAGACTTCCGATAAGTTCGAAGCTCTCTGTTTCTTGAACGCTCTGACCGGCGATCCATTCTATGTTCCTCATTATCAGAGAGACTTCGATCATTTCTCGGAGCTCTTCACCCCGAAAGTCTCCAGATCTCTTAGGACACTCTTCACTGTGAAAAAATACTCTGGAGTAGTGCTATCGGCATTTCTGTCTTCGCTTTTCTCCGTAGAGAATTCAGAAAGTCTTTCAGGGCTTCTGGAATCAATTGATGAATCGGAAAAACTCTTCCGCATTCACAGAGATTACGGAATATTCGATTGGAAGGCCAGATTGCTTTTCGACGGTTTTCTGAAGAGAAACCTCAAGGTTGTTGTGCAATTCCTTATTGACAATGATTTCGAGAGCTATCTTGATCGAAACCGGGCCGTTGTCAATTACCGGAAATCTCAACTGACAAAGTACTTGAATGACAAAGACATTGTGACGCTTATAGAAACACATGTGGGAGTTCCTCTGGCTTCGAACAGAATAACACTCTTTCTAGTGTACTTTACAGACCCACACGGCATAAGTCTTTTCGAAACAAACTTCATCTCGAGTCCGAGATATGGAGACGACATTATACTGAGAAATGCGATTCACGAGATGCTGCATCCGATAGTAGATATGAGTGATCCAGTACTCGAAAACGCTGTGAGAGTTTGGAAAAGAGACCCGTTTGTGATGGAAAGATTTCGAAATCACGATAGAAACTTTGGATACAACACTTTCGACGGCTACGTCGAGGAGAATATTGTGAGAGCTCTAGAGTTGTATCTCTCCGAAAAGGCAGGAGTATCAATCGATACCGTTGATTACTTTCTGAATGCAGACGGTGGAATGCATGTTCTTGCAGGCGCCCTGTATACGGAGCTGAAAGAACAGAACTTCGGCTCGACCGGAGAAACACTAATAGAGTTTATCTCGAGGATTATTGAGGTCGAACTAAGGGCAGGCGAGGTAGAGCAGGCTTACAGAAGGGCGACTAAGTAACAGTCGCAGTTGGCTGCATTGCGGTTTTTTAGGTCTCTTCGCGGATATCGTAAATCACCTGTCAGGGAAGGTATAATCTAATATGAGTACGATCGCAAATCAATCCCGATAGAGGTGTCTTATGGACGCTGATTCCTTGACTCTTCTGAGAGAAATCGAATCAATACCCGTAATAGATACTCACGAGCATCTTGTGCATTGCGAAGAACTTCTTGAAGGCAGGGACGATATTCTTCAGGAGTATCTGATACATTACATGAGCTCCGATCTGATTTCGGCTGGCTTGAGGACTGACGAGCTGGAGTTTGCCAGAGATAGATCCAAACCGCTTCTGGAACGCTGGACAGTTGTTGAGTCTTGCTGGGAGTTCTGTCGGCATACTGGTTATGGAAGAGCGATAGATGAATCGGTAAGGGGAATCTATGGAATCGATCGTGTTGATTCGAGTACAATCGAAGAGCTTGGAAGTAGATTCAAGCTCTTAAATAAACCCGGACACCTGAAAAGAGTATTGAAGGATCTATGCAACATCGAGCTATCCGTAATCGATCCCTGGACGGGACGCTTCGAATATGACAGTGAGCTTTTCAGAAGGGTCTGGCAGCCGCAGAATTATCTGATCCCGCTGCCTTACGAATCCGATGTCATAACATGGCTTGAGAATACCTACCGTATAACTATAAGAACACTAGAGGACTGGTTGAATGCCTTTGAGATTGAACTGAACGACAATCTTTCTAACGGTGTAATCGGTTTGAAGAGTGTTCTCGCCTATTACAGGCCAATTCGTTTCAGACGGGTTCCCCGCGAAGATGCTGCTAGGGGTTTCCGGGAGGCTTTTAAAGACTGGGAAGAGGCCGGCCACAGAGGAAGGTTCAATATAGTCCTTCCCGATTACGTTCAGGATTACGTTATGCATCATATACTATCTGTTGCCAACGAAAAGGGTCTCTTCTTTCAGTTTCACACGGGACTTCTCGAAGGAAATAGAGGGGTTGTGAGCAACAGCAATCCAGAGCTTCTGGAAGAGCTATTTCTCCTATATCCCGAAATAAGCTTCGACCTGTTTCATATCAGCTACCCTTACCAGTCCATCGCTTCGGCAATGGCGAAGACATATCCCAACGTGTATATAGACATGTGCTGGTCGCATATTATCTCTCCGTCAGCGGCTAGAAACGCGCTCAATGACTTTCTCGATGCGGTGCCTTATAACAAGATAATGGGATTCGGGGGCGATTATGGCTTTGTCGATGGGATATACGGACATCTGAAGATCGCCAGAGAGAATATTGCACGGGTCTTGAGCAATAAGATATGCGAAGGCATGATGAGCTGCTCTGAGGCGTTAAGAATTGCGGAGCGTTTGCTTCACGACAATCCAGTTCAGGTGCTGCTAGACAGAAGATCTGGATGATTCGCGGCTATTAAGAGGTGTTACGGTGACTCACAATGAGCGTTACTCTCTGGCGATGAGGCTTGCTGAAGATTTCTGGAAAGAGCACGGCGATAGATGCATTTGCTGCTGCCTGTATGGTTCGACCGCCAGGGGAGAAGACACTCGCTGGTCTGACATTGAGCTCTTCGCGATAACCAGAGAGAAGGTCTCTCCAAGTTTTTTGCTTGTGGACACAGTTCCTTCCTCCATAAACACGATGACCGAATCGCATCTCCTCGATATACTTCTCAACCCCGGAGAACGTTGGCCCTTCTATGCAGGTCTCGTCAAGGGTCTTGAAGTCCTTTTCGGAGACACGAGTGTTCCTGAAAGATACTACGCTGCTGCTATTGAAGTACCATACGAGAGTTTCAGGAAGGCATTGAAGGAGAGCATCTCCGAGCTTGTTTTCGAATCTTGGGGTAGGATACTCTCCTGTATTGCCAGAAAGAAACATGAAGATATATATTGCGCCGTGATTGAGACTCTTCTGGAAATGAGAACCGCACTCTGTCTTTTGAATGCCAGACACGTTAATCGGGACTACTTTGAGGGAATCCGAGAGACCTTCGGCTTCGAGAGGATACCGGAGAGATATGCATTTCTTGCCACAAGGCTCTGGAAGAGCCGCGACCCCTTCGGGATCGCCCGTGATGCCCGGGAATTAATGGCAAATTATAGAACTCTGCTGAGAAAAGAGGGATTGCTGTGAAGACAGGGAAGAAAATCAGGAGAGACTTCGAGAGGAAGGAAAGAAGTATATGAGAGTCATTTTTCTTGTGTTATTGATTTTGATGAGTTCTCTTTGTATGGGATGGAGTTTCTTCACCCACAGCGGCATCGCAATCGCTGCCCTCGACAGTCTTGAACTTGAGACTCTGGACTCTCTTCGCGGTAGTGTGCCTGCCCATCTCTTCAAACGATGGATCGGCTTCCAGGCTTCCTTTGTGGACATCGACAGGTACTTTGTGAGAGATCTGGTTCCCGGTCATAGTTTCCTGCTGGAAAGGTATTCTGGAATCGAAGAACTTACAATGATCGAAATCCTTGAACTTCCAGGGATGAAAAAAAACGCCCTTGGAGCGCTGATTGACGCATATTACGACTTGAGAGAATTGAACCGACTTGGAGATTTCGCCGGCGCTTCGTACGCTATGGCGAGAATGTTCCACTTCGCGAGCGATCTGACAATGCCGCTCCACGTTGTCAGAAACAGCGACGGGCAGCTAACAGGACAGTCAGGACTGCATATACGGATCGAATCGGTTGCCGGAAATCTCTTCTTTAGCAGGCGGCTTCTTTCTGACTTCAAGCCGAAAGTCTTTTCGGACACCGAAATTCCCGTCGTACTTGTCGAAAGCATAAACATATCCGCGAAACAAGCGGAAATCTTTGAGATCGCGGACATGCGAAGACTATCGGAGCCTTTCCACAGTTTCCGGAAATTGTGGAGAGATATCCAGGATGTCTTCATCGAGGCAACCGGAAGAGCGGCCTTTCTTTGTGCGAGTCTTCTTGTTAGTTCGATCGCTCAAGGAGCTGAATGAATAATGATCTGGCATGAATTTGCTTTAGATATTTCGATCATACGAGTACAAGAAAAGAAACTGGCATATGACTGTATGGCAGCGAGGTCCTAAAGAACATACAGAAATGATCCGTCGAAAAGGTCCTCGGCTCAAGCCGATGTTTGTCGATGCCTCTGTTTACTGTGTTGACGAGATAGACACGTGAACTCATTTGATCTTTGGGGGACTTATGAAAAAGGAGACGCTTGAAAAAATCGACAACTTGAACGAGCTATCATTCGAATACAGAGATAGCGATCCACCATACTCTCACGAGCTTGCCCGGGAAGCGCTTGAACTCTCCTTGGAGAACTCTTACGACCGCGGCGCAGGATTTGCATATCTCAATATTGGCAAGTATCACTTCTCGATGAGCGATCTCGACAGTTCCATGGTCTATCTGAATAAGGCTAACGAGCTCTCTTCAAAGGTAAACGACAATGCGACACTCGTGAAGATATTCAACGCAATCGCTAGAGTGCACTTTGTGAAGAACGATTACCTGACCTGTATTGAGTATCTTGAGAAGGCTTTAAACATTTGCGAAGAACAGAACGACGATTATCAGATAAGTATAGTGAACAACATTGCAGTTGTTCTTATGCGATGCGACAGGTACAATGATGCCCTTACTTATCTTGAGAAAGCCTTCAAGAGATGTCTGGAAGTTCGTTATTTCGATACGGGCGTAATAATTGAGAACATGGCCGAGTGCTACGTAAGAACCGGGAAATTCGACGAAGCCGAGAGTCTTCACCAAAGAATACTATCCGGGGAATATGCAGTCAATACCCCTCAGGCCATGGGTGTATCGAATGTCATAATGGCCGAGATCTTCAATCTAAAGGGCGATACAGAGAAATCCATTGAATACTATGAGAAGGCGGGACGATACTTTGACCCGGAAAAGGAGAGATACTTCCACGTAGAATGGTCTGTGGAGTTTTCCAGAATGCTTCTGAAGAAAGAGCGTTTTGACAAAGCTTATGAGGTCCTGAAGAGAACAGAGAAGTATGTGGCTGACAATCCCAATAAAGACGTTTTGAGCAGGTTCTTCGAAATCCTTTCCACTGTTTGCGAAAAGAAGGGTCTCTTTGAGGAGGCTCTGGATAATTACAGAAGGTTCACGCATATTCTTGATGAATTGAGATCTTCGAAGCTTGAAAAGAAGATTGAACAGTTGACAAAAAAGGCCGAGATAGAAGAGGCCAAAAAACAGGAGCGCATCCGAAACGAGAAGAGACTTCAGACTCTACTGAGTATCACTCAATACAACCCCCGACAGGCCGAAGATCTGATCGGTTTTACTCTGGAAGAAATTTTGAAGATAACCGAATCTCCTGTCGGCCACATATACGAGTACGATACATCCAAATATGAAGTGAAGTTTGATATCTGGAATAGTTCCCCGGGAAACGATTTGGAGATAGAATCGATGGAGAGCATAAGGGACGGAGAGCCACTCTTCCTGGAGAAGACGATTGAAAGTGAGGAGCCGATCATAGCAAACGAGATCGAAACCAGTGAGCTCTCTAATACCGGGATTTGCAGATTTATGGGTGTGAAATCGCGTTTTGGCGTCAATGTAATAGGAGTCGGCCTTTTGAATAAAGAACGTGGTTATTCCGAGACAGATGCCCGCCAGGTAAATCTGATACTTGATTTCCTGAATAAGCGTCTCGAAATCAATAGAGAACAGAGGAAGGTTTTTGACAGTGAACAGAGATACAGATCTCTTGTAGAGAATACCGAAGACATAATCTTCTCAACGGATAAATTGTGGAAGATAACCTCAATAAACAGATCTGGCGAATTCTTTCTGAATATGGAAAGAAATGAAATAATCGGCAGGAGCTTATCCTTCTTTGGTCGAAATCCCGAACAACTGGAAAGATGGATGACGAACTTGGGCAAACTGAAGAAAGGTGCGATTTCTGTCGTTTTCAACGAACAATACTATGATTCCACCGGTCAGACACGACACTTCAATGTGTCTCTAAATCCTCTACTTGACCTGCAAAAACGACTATCGGGCGTTTCGGGAATAATGAGAGATATAACTGACATTCTGAAAAACGAAGAGGCGATAAGAAAACTTGCCTACTACGATCCAATAACGGATCTTCAAAATGCAGTTTCGATAAGGGAAACCATAAACTGCCTGATTGAAAGTAGACGAGATTTCTCGCTCATCTACGTCAACGTGAATAAGTTTAAGGAATTGAATGATAATCTCGGTCAGGAAGTGGGAAACAGACTTCTGAAAACTCTCTCAGAAAGGTTGGTCTCCGCATTTGGTGAAGAAAGTGTATCCAGAATAGTAGGCGATGAATTCCTGGTGATTGTTGAAGGAAAAGACCGGCATTTGATTGAATCTTCAAGAGATAAGATTGCAGAAGTATTTGACAGGCCGTTTACTCTTGAAGGCTACAGCTATTCCTTGACCTCGTCGACAGGAGTTTCAAGATATCCCAAAGATGGAGAAGCCGTAACCGAGTTGATAAAACTCGCCAACATTGCAAGCAGAGGATCGATTTCTGTAGGTAGAAATACCTTCAGAGTCTTTGACGGTAGCATGCTTGCCTCGGTGAATAGAGCCTTTATGATCAAGAATGAGATAAGGAATGCTCTCGATAGAAGAGAGCTCTACACAGTTTTCCAGCCTATCGTTAGAGCCAATACGCTAAAAGTAGATTCTCTCGAAGTACTTCTCAGATGGAAAAATCCCAATCTTGGCAGTGTTCAGCCTGCGGAATTCATACCTTATCTGGAAGTGACCGGGGAGATAAACCGAATCGGGAAATGGGTCATGGAAAGCGTTTGCTACCAATGGCAGAGCCTTCAGAAAGCAAGTGGAGATGATCTAAAACTATCGGTAAACCTTTCGACAGTGCAACTGAAAAATGAAAACCTCGTCGAAGATTTGAAGCAGATAATCCATGATTCGGGCATTCCTGCTGAAAGACTGATAATTGAGATAACCGAAAGCGGATTCATGGAAGATCTTTCAAATGCAAGGGTAGTAATCGATTTGATTAGAGAGCTCGGTGTGAAAGTTGCCCTTGATGATTTTGGTTCCGGTTACTCATCATTTAACTATTTGAGTGAACTCCCTATAGACATTCTGAAAATCGACAAGGTTTTTGTAGATAAGATCGGAGAGAATAACGACAGGGCTATTCTTATTGATACTATCATCGAGCTCTCTCATAGACTGGGAATCGAAGTCGTTGGTGAAGGTGTAGAAAGGGAAGAAC
>LVBU01000091.1 GCA_001603185.1 Thermotogales bacterium Thermo_02
AGAGCTAGCTAATACTCATGATAGTATTGTCTTACTCCACGAAGAGGGAGAAGAGGTTTCTTCAACGGAGTTTGCGAAAATGGTACAAAAGTGGCAGAATATAGGTGTAAGGAATCTGGCCTTCTTTGTCGGTGGGCCTTATGGCTTTAGTAATGCGGTTCTATCCATGGAATGGCAAAAGCTGTCTCTTTCAAGAATGACATTTACCCATGAGATGGCCCTGCTACTTATTCTAGAACAGCTATACAGGGCCCATTCCATAATCGGGAACAGGACATATCACTATTGATCTGGAGGTGCAAATAAGAAGTGGATGACCCTACTAGTAGCGGGGACCCTCTATCGCTTTTGTTGAATCTGGCTTTTCTGCTTTTTCTGATCTATCTTTCGGGAGTCTTCTCAGGTTCCGAAACCGCCCTGATGTCAGTTAACAAACTAAAGTTACGAGAGCTATCGGACGACAGAGATAAAAAGTTTAGTAAGGCAGTAAGACGCTTTGTAGACAGTCCGAACAGTTTTTTGACAGCGATACTGGTTATGAATAACATAGTGAACATCCTGGCTTCATCGCTGGCCACTTTACTAGCGCTAAGACTGCTTCCAGGAAGTTCCGCTGGATTAGCTGCTGCCCTTGTGACAGGAGTAATGACGTTTATGATTCTTGTGTTTGGCGAGATCACTCCAAAGATATTCGCTCGAGAGAATTCCGAGAGGTTCTTCAGGCGTGTGATTGTTATGGTAGTGGTATTAACGACGATTCTTAGACCCTTACTGTGGCTTCTGCTAAAAATCGCAAATATCTTCACTGTCATGTTGGGTGGGAAGAGAGTCGAGTTCGCTCCTTTCATAACTGAGGAGGAGATAAGATCTGCCGTTGAAGCTGGACACGATGAAGGTGTCTTGCAACCTGAAGAGAGAATGATCATGAAGCGGACTCTCGAACTTAAGGACATATCGGTAAACGAGATTATGACTCCCCGTGTGGAGATAGTGGCTCTTGAAGAGGGAGCTCCCTTGATAGAATTGATGGAGTTAATCGATTCGGAGGGATATTCCAGATACCCTATTTATAGAGACAACATCGACAGGATAGTCGGTATTTGCTATGCAAAAGATTTGCTCAATTTCATGCTAAAAAGAAACGACAGCAATCTTCTGAATGCAGTTAATGTAAAGGAGATTATGAGAGTTCCATACTTTGTTCCTGAGACCAAGAAGGTCGATGATCTTCTAAGAGAGTTCAAAGAGAAGAAAAATCATCTGGCGGTAGTAATCGATGAGTATGGAGGTACCGCTGGTATAATCACCATGGAAGATGCTATTGAAGAGCTCACAGGAGAAATACTCGACGAGTATGACGAAGAGTCCGAGGAACTCATGATCGAAACTGTTGGTGAAGGCGAATACGTTGTCGATGGAATGACTCCGATAAATGACCTAGAGAGAGAACTGGAACAGCCCTTTCCCAACACAGAATTCGAGACCATAGGTGGCTATCTTCTGGAAGTTCTTGAGAGATTTCCCGAAGTGGGAGAGAAGATAATCGTTAATGGGTTCACTTTCGAAATTCTGGCTGCCGGTAAGAACAAAGTGGAGAAGATAAGGTTGAAGGTTGACAGGAGGAATGATGAAAAACAGTATCGAGGAGAAGATGTTGATTCAGAAAGCTATTGAGGCGATGGAGAAGTCGTATTCTCCCTATTCGGGTTTTCCAGTAGGGGCAGCTCTCCTCACCGATGATGGTGAAATCTTTACGGGAACCAATGTAGAAAACGCCTCCTTTGGCCTGACTGTCTGTGCGGAAAGGTCAGCAATAGTATCGGCAGTTTCAAACGGAAAGAGGAAATTCAAAGCCATAGCGGTTGTCAGCAAACGAAGCGAGCCCACATCACCTTGCGGAATGTGCAGGCAATTCATGGCCGAATTCGGCGACTTCGAGGTTCTACTTGCAGGAAGGGAGAATCTCTTAAGGACTACCGTGTTTGAGCTTCTTCCCATGCATTTCGAGATGGAGAAATGATGGAAGTATCGTTAGAGAGAGAACTCGTCTATTCCGGAAGAATACTCGATTTAGAGAAACATAAAGTGAAGCTTGCCGACGGTTCAGAGTCATTCAGAGAGGTAGTTCGTCATAGTGGAGCCGTTGCCGTTGTAGCATTCGAAGGAGAGAAGCTTCTGCTTGTTAGGCAATATCGCTTTCCTGTTGGAAAATACATGCTGGAACTGCCGGCGGGCAAACTGGATGGCCCAGAGCAACCAGAACAGGGGGCTAGAAGAGAGTTGCTGGAAGAGACGGGATATTCACCCTTGAGTATCGAACTACTTACGACGATAGAAACCACTCCCGGCTTCTCCGACGAGATAATTCACATTTTTCTGGCAGAAGTGAGAAAGACCGGAGTATCTCATCCGGACGAAGGAGAGTTCGTCGAGTCAGTACTGATGAATACCGCAGATGTTCTGGATGCTATCATGAATGGAGAGATAACTGACAGCAAGACAATTTCCGGATTTCTATTAGCTTTGAAGAGAAGGGAAAGTCAAATACCCCACGGCTAAAGCCGGGAGCTTGTAAAAGCTCTATTTGACTAGCCTGAGTGCTTCGAGCACTACGTTACAACTATGTGAAAGGAGGCAGGCGGCTTCCTCCCCACAGCAAAAGCAGGGGGTCTTCGCCGATTAATACCATGATAAGAGTTAGATTCGCTCCCAGTCCAACAGGCTATTTGCATGTAGGCGGAGCCAGAACAGCACTTTTCAACTACCTGTACGCAAAGCATAACGGTGGTAAGTTCATACTAAGGATAGAAGACACAGACATATCCAGATCTACAAGAGAGTGTGAAGAGCAATTGATGGAATCTCTTCTCTGGTTGGGAATAACCTGGGACGAGGGTCCGGATGTTGGTGGATCTTGCGGGCCATACAGACAGACCGAGAGAACCAGCATTTATGTCCAGATGGTCGAGGAGCTAATAAAGCTTGACAGAGCTTATCGTGTCTATGCCTATCCAGAGGAGATTGAGAGGCTGCACGATGACCTCCTGTCTCAGGGAAGACCACCTCACTACGATCAGGAGATGCTGGAGAGCTTCAACACACAAGAGAGAAAACGAGAGTTCAGTCTTAATAATCTGAATCCCGTTGTTTTTTTCAAAATGCCCAGAAAGGAGTACAGACTTCTGGATTTGATAAAGGGAGAGGTTATATTTGGAGAAGGCGCGATTGGAGATTTCGTAATTCTGCGTTCCAATGGCCAGCCGATATATAACTTCGCGGTCGTTGTCGACGATATCTTAATGGAAATAACGCATGTTATCAGAGGTGACGACCATCTTTCCAATACATTGAGACAGCTCGCTATTTATGAGGCTTTTAGCACCTCTATTCCTTTGTTTGCACACGTCTCGATGATACTTGGTTCCGACGGCAAGAAGTTGAGCAAAAGACACGGCGTCACTTCTGTCGAGCAGTTCAGGGACAAAGGCTTTCTTCCGGAAGCATTCTTCAATTTCCTAGCTCTACTTGGCTGGTCGCACCCTGAAGGTAGAGAGGTGATCAGTCACAACGAACTCATCGATTCTTTCACGATTGAACGGGTGAATTCCAGTGCCGCGATCTTCGATGAGACAAAGGCTCGCTGGATGAACGGTGTATATATTCGCGAAACGGATCTAGAGAGAATAACTGATCTTACTATACCCTTCTTGATCGATGCAAACCTCATAACTGAAGAGAAGGCGGTTGCCAATAGAAAGTGGCTCAGAAAGGCCGTAGATTCTGTACGAAAGAGTGTCGAGGTTCTTTCGGAAATGCCAGACAGATTGAAACTCTACTTTGAGGACACTGCCGTAGAGCCGTTAAAAGTTGAAAACGAAGATCAGAGAAGTGTTTTCAAGGGAATAGAGGCCTTCAAGAACAGAATCGAATATCTGGATACCTGGAATGGCGAAGAACTAGTGAGGGTAATCAAGGAAGTTCTGAAGGAAGCAAAACCCGACAGGAAGCTATTCTATATGAGCTTGAGGCACGTATTGACCGGTTCTGAAGAAGGACCCGAGTTAATCGATGTCATCTATCTTCTTGGTCGAAACAAGACCTTAAACCGTCTCGAAAGAGCGCTCCGCATTCCATGAAAAAGGCCCTTGAAGGGCCTTTTTCATGATTCCTTTTCGTACGGGACGCCGTCCGCTGCCGGAGCCCGCGTCTTTCCTATAAAGCCACCTACTACTACAAGTGTGACTATAAAAGGCAGCATGTTGAAAAGAGGCTTGACGTTTGCCGATACAGAGACGATAGAACTGCTCTGCAACTGCAAGTTCATAGCTTCGGCTGCACCAAATAGAATTGCCGCCCACATTGCTCCTACCGGGTTCCAATTACCAAGGATCATTGCCGCAAGTGCGATAAATCCTCTACCGTGAGTCATGTTCTCAACGAACCTTCCCAGTTCGCCAACAGAGAGAAATGCTCCCGCCAGACTTGCAAGAGCTCCGCTCATTAAGACCCCGAAGTAACGGGTCTTGAAGACATTTATACCCAGCGTATCTGCAGCTTCGGGATTTTCTCCGACCGCTCTCATTCTCAAACCGAGTGGTGTGCGATAAAGCAGTATCCAGCTTATTATGACGGCGACTATTGCGAGATACGTGAACGGACTCATCGAACCGAAAATATCGCCGATAAACGGAATTCCCTTCAACCAACCGGCTTCAAGATAGGGAACGCGTCCTATGAAGTCAGTCTGGCCTTCATTTCCAAATATGGGTATCATGAGGAACGAAGTGGTACCCTGTGCTATGATAATTAGCGCCGTGGCGCTAACTATCTGGTTCGCCGCCCATCGAATACTGGCCCATGCATGAAACCAGGTGAACCCAATTCCTATTACGACGGCCATGAACACGCCAAGCCAGGCATTTCCAGTTATGAAAGTAAAGACTATAGAGTTGAAGGCTCCCATGAGCATGATGCCTTCCAGGGCTATGTTAGTAACTCCGGTGATCTCGCTATAAGTACCTCCAAGACCCGCAAATATTAGAGGTGTTGCTGATAGTAATGTCAATTTGTAGAATAGAGGGTTCACAAGTATTGCAAAGATAGCTTCTATCCAGCTCATACAGCGGTCACCCCTTTCTTGCGTTTCCAGTAGATCAGTGTCGCGACAATCCTTTCAGCTGCAACCAGGAAGATAACGACACCCTGAATTATCGATACTATGTCGTTGGGAATCTGAGCTCTTATCTGCATGGCATTCGATCCGGTTCTCAATGCTGCTATGAGGAGGGCCGCGAAGATTATTCCGATCGGATTATTTCTGCCTATCAAGGCGATCGTTATTCCGTCGAATCCTCTGCCTCCAGTTAATTCGCCGACGAACCTGTGAGGGGGAACGCCAAGGAGATCGACAGTCCCGGCCATTCCTGCAAGAGCTCCACTTATAGCCATAGTAAGAATAATGCTCTTCTTTATGCTGATTCCACCATACTCTGCAGCGTGCGGATTGAATCCGACGCCCTTGAGCTCGTATCCAGTGTTTGTTTTTTCGATGATTATGTACATCACCAGGGCTACAACTATGGCGATGAAAACACCTATACTCAACTCGGTCGCCTGAACCTTGAGTATAACGGGCAGCTTTGCCGATTCCGCGATTTCCGGGCTTTTAGGGGTTCCCGAACCGACGGCTAGCGGACCTGTGACCATGAAAGACGCAAGGTTTGCCGCAATCCAATTCAACATGATAGTTGAAATGACTTCATGTGCTCCGGTGAAAGCCTTCAAAAAGCCGGCAATCGATGCCCAGAAGGCTCCAGCAAACATACCGACCAGTATTGCCAGGGGGATGGCTATAACAGATGGTACTCCACCTATGTTCATCGCGACGATTGCTCCGGCAAGTGCGCCGATTGTCATCTGGCCTTCCGCGCCGATGTTGAAGACACCGGCTCTGAATCCAAATCCGACGGCAAGGCCAGTAAGTATGAGCGGTGTCATCTTCATTATCGTGTTGGCAAGGGGTTCAGCGCCTCCAAAGGCACCTTCCAGCATGATTATGTAAGCGTTGATCGGATTCTTACCGATAGCTATAATAATTACAGAGGCTATAAGAAGAGCAATAACGACGGATACGACCGGAACTAGAAGGGCATACAATTTGCTTCGATTCATCTACCTTCACCCCTCTCCATAACGACTTCGGCTTTCTTGTGACCGGCCATCATCAGACCAATCTCTTCACGGGTTACTTCGTCAGGAAGCACCTCTCCCATGATAAGGCCTTCGTAGAAGACCAGTATTCTATCTGAAAGCGAGAATATTTCATCGAGTTCCATCGATACGAGCAGAATACCTATTCCTTTGACGGTCATTGAGAGTATCGTCTTGTGTATGAACTCTATGGCTCCTATGTCTAGTCCTCTAGTAGGTTGAGAAATGGCAACGACTCTCGGTTCGATTGGAATAGTACTAAGTTCTCTGCCCACGACTACTTTCTGCTGATTTCCGCCAGAGAGATTGCCACCGAGTATGCTGATATCTCTTGGCCGTACGTCGAAGTTTTCTACGAGCTCTCTGGAGAAGGCTTTTACGGCTTTGATGTCTATGATTCCCTCTGAAGAAAAGGGCCTGTCATTATGCTTTCCGAGAATGAGATTATAGTAAACGGGATACTGTGAGATAAGACCACGCTTCAGCCTGTCTTCTGGTATATGAGTTAATCCCGATTCTCGAATATCCAGTGGTGACTTATTGGTAATATCTTCTCCAATCAGCTGGATCGTACCCTTTTCAACCTTTCTCAAACCCGTTATCGCCTCTATTAGTTCTGTCTGGCCATTGCCTGCGACGCCTGCAATTCCCAAAACCTCGCCCTGTCTTACAGAAAAAGAGACACCGTTTACGGCATCAAGGCTCCTGTTATCTTTTATGTGGAGATCCCTGACTTCCAGCAGAACATCACCCGGTTCTCTTGATTGCTTTTCCACTCTCAACAGTACCTCTCTCCCGACCATCATGTTGGCAAGCTGTCGGGGATTAGTCTCTTTAGTGTTCACAAGCCCCGTAACTTTTCCGAGCCTCATTACGGTCACTCTATCGGTGATTGCTATGACTTCATTGAGTTTGTGTGTTATAAAAACTATAGTCTTACCGCTTTCCTTTAATACCCGCAGGATTTTGAAGAGCTCTTCCGTTTCCTGGGGGGTGAGAACTGCCGTTGGTTCATCAAAGATTAGTATGTTCGCACCCCTGTAGAGAATCTTCAGGATTTCGACTCTTTGCTGCATACCGACAGGTATATCTTCAATGAACGCATCCACGTCCACTGCCAACCCATATTTCTTTGATAAGTCTTTGACGGTCTTTCTTGCTTTAGTACTGTCAAAGAATAGTTTCAGCAAACCGTGCTTTGGTTCAGAACCAAGGACCACATTCTCGGCAACTGTCTGATTGGCAACCAGCATGAAATGCTGGTGGACCATACCTATACCGGCATCGATGGCATCTTTCGGGCCCTTAAAAACCAACTTTTCACCATTGATATATATTTCTCCTTCATCGGGAGAGTATAAACCGTAAAGCTGGTTCATCAAAGTTGATTTTCCCGCACCGTTTTCTCCCACAAGGGCGTGTATTTCGCCCTTCTTCACCATGAAATCAACATTATCATTTGCGAGAACGGAAGGAAATTTCTTGGTAATTCCCTTCATGACAACGGAAAAACCGGAAAGATCGAGGTTTTTAACGTTTTCGGCGTTCACACGCTCACCTCCATCGTTCATGATACGAAAGATCGGGAGAGATAAACCCTCCCGATCTTTGATATCACACGATTGTGTGAAAGGATTCCATTATGGAAGTGTTATAGCAGGGACTTCGAAAGCATCTAGCTTTTCCTGAGTATCCGGAACAACTATTACTCCAGCCTTTATCTGTCCCTTAAGGAAATCCACTTCTGAAAGAACAACAGGACCGACTACATCCTTGGTGTACTTCATAGGACTTATTCCAACACCTTCATCGATTATACCGAGAACCTTTACACCAGGAGTGAAGGTACCGAGTGCAACACTCATTACTGCCTGGTAAGAAGCCATATCTATTCTCTTCATTGAGCTGGTTAAGACTCTTCCGGGAGCCATATAATCCTGATCTACGTCAACACCAATTGCAAAGAAGCCAGGTCCCTTTTCTGCTGCAGCTTCTATGACTCCGTTGCCACAAGCACCTGAAGCGTGGAAGACAATATCTGCGCCTTCTGCGAACTGGGCAATTGCGAGGTCCTTACCCTTTTTTGGGTCGTTGAAGTCCATTGTGTAGCCCTGGAGTACGGAAATAGTCTTTCCGTGCAGTTCTTCGTACACCCGGATCCCGGCTTCGTATCCATAGCGGAACCTCTCTACTGGAGGTATCGGAATTCCACCGATGAAACCGACCATATTTGCTTTGGTAACTGCTGCTGCCACATAACCCGCAAGGAAAGCTCCCTCTTGCTCTTTGAATAGGTAAGTGGAAACGTTGTCCGCGAACATGTCACCCGGGTCGATGTCGATTCCGACAAAGTATGTGTCGGGGAACTGTGGAGCTACTTTGTATAGTGCGTCTGTCATCATGAAGCCAACTGCGAAGATTATGTCGGCTTCTCTTGCAGCGTTGGAAAGATTAGGGATGTAGTCTGCCTGTTCTTTCGACTGAACGACTTCCTTCTCCAATCCAAGAAAATCTGCTGCTTTAACAATGCCTTCCCAAGTGCCATCGTTGAAAGACTTATCACCAAGGCCACCAACGTCAGTAACCATGATTACCTTCATTGCTACAGCCGGGAGGGCAATCATGATAATTACGGAAAGAACCAGAAGAACTTTGAGTTTCATTCGCTAACACTCCCTTTCCTTTGAGATAGTAAGATCCAAAGAACTGATAGTACAATTATACCCGTAAGAACAATCAAAAACAAAACATTTACGGACGGCTCAATATTGATTCTCAATAATGGCGAACCTGCCTGGACGAAAATACTCAAGTTCCCAGATTCGGACAGGGCGTAAAGACTGTAGACAACCATAATAGCCAGGTATATCCACGAAATGAAGTGCTTCCTAACAAGCATAATAATTACCGGAAGCAGAAAGAGACCAAGCAACAATGCAGCGAAAGAAGGTACTCTAAAGGCTCTTATCACAACGGAAAGTGGTTCTCTAGCAAGAATATCTACCATACTTTTCGTGTATTCGTCAAATGCTATCTCCGTTTCCTTTTTCTGGCTAAGCGAGTTTTCGACAAAACTATTGAAGTCTTTTCTCAGAATCTCTCCCGCATAGGTCATTATCTTTCCGGCGGATGTTATAAAGCTCTGCAGTGCGCCCTGATATCTTTTGCTGTTTCTATCGCTATCTCTTATGAAGCTGTTCAGATCTCTGACCAGTCCGCGGATTTCTCCTGCGTACGTTGGTTGATTATCGATAGACATATACTGCGAAAAGGCAGGAGCGGTCAATCTCAAACGTCCGTTTGCATCTATGCTGTATGTCAATTCGGCGTTTGAGGCGAAAGAGTTCATCCTGTTGGTCAAGACTACTCTTAGAACTCTTTTGAAACTGTTGAGTTCGCTTGAGATAACTGAATTCATCTCTCTTAGCTGCAGACCGATAAGCGATTCACTGGCCATGTAGAGATCGTTTTTCAGACTCGAATAGTATATTGAATCGTAGAAGCCATCGAGATTATCCATAGCGATCTCGTTGACGTCTTCAAATAATGGTACGAAGGGAAGTATTGCTATCAGCAGGAGTATGGCCAGTTTCAAAATCATGCTCCTTGTCCTCTTTTTCCAGTTTAGAAGACTGAAGACGGATATAATAAGTATTGCGGCGAAGACGGGAAGAATGAACATTGAGTAGAGCGACAGGTCCAATAGGTTCTTTGTGATGTCGCTTACAAAGAGCATATAGGATGTCTCAAGAGTTATAACTATACCAATAAGATGTCTCTTAATCCCTGGCATCAAAAACAGAACAAGGAGGATCAGGACGATGTATGCAGGGAATCCTGTCTCTTA
>LVBU01000607.1 GCA_001603185.1 Thermotogales bacterium Thermo_02
AAGTTGCTAAGTTCGACAGTTATCAATATAGTATTATCAGTTCTTCGTGGCTCGTAGGGATTACTCTGGGAAACATTATCCTTTCAGCAATTGTGGGAAAGCTCGCAAGAAAGAAAATAGTCCTGATCGGATTGCTTCTTCAACTCATATTCTTCTATATTTTCTGCTGCCTTAGCTTTCCGTGGTTTGTAAGTTTCTTCGGAGAAAGGTCGTGGGCATATATTCTGGTGCTAACGACACTGTTTGCTGCAATTGGATTCTTCAACGCGTTTGTCAATACTCCCGTTGGAGTGTATTTCCAAATGGCAGCGCCTTCTGAAATCAGAACCCGGGTTCTTTCGGTAATCGCTTTGATTGCCCAGATAAGTATGCCTGTAGGGATGGCTCTTTATGGATTTGTAATAGACAGATTTCCCGCGCACCTTGTTATACTGTTTTCTCTGATTCTCACAACCTGCATAACTCTCTTCTATTCCTTGATGAATTCTTTCGAGCTTCTTGAATCTGAGCAAAAGTATGATAACCCATAAAACATCGCTAAGCTTTTCATCCCGTAGATGCTGGTATAATAATCATATTCTTTTCGGGGAAGTGAGCGCTTTGCGAAAAGTGAGATTGCCCGGCGATAAGCTGATATGGCGGACATTGAGACCTATTCTTAGAGGCCCTTTCATAAAGCGCTACAATCTTCACGCCATAAACTCCGAAAGGATCCCTGATCCGCCCTTCCTTCTTGTGGGAAACCACGCCTATTTCATAGACGCTATACTGATCGAAGCCTTTGTGAAGTATCCGGTCGTGTGGGCCGTGGCCGCCGGCAATTTCAAGCACCCTCTGGCCGCCCCGATTCTGAAGGCGTCGGGCGCAATCGAAAAGAGAAAGGGCATTCCCGATACAGCCGCGTTGAGAAAGGTTTTGCAGGTCTTGAAGGACGGAGGAATCGTCGGGCTTATGCCCGAAGGCTCCGTAACCTGGGACGGTGAGTTCGGTGTGGTCCCTCCCGGAACCGACAAGTTTCTCGACAGAGTCGATGTCCCCCTAGTCGCCGCGCGAATGAACGGGGGTTATCTGACCAGACCCAGATGGGCCGATCACCACCGGTGGGGAAGAATCGATATCACATTCGAGGTCTTCCACGGAAGCGAGGCCCTCGAATTCCTCTCCAGACCTTCTGACTGGAACTGGCAGAGAGAAAAAAAGATACCCTTCAAAGGACGAAAGAGAGCATCCGGTATAGAGAGAATAATCTGGTTCTGTGAGAAGTGCGGCGGGTTCAGAACGGTAGTATCCGGAGTCAACGATGCCGTTTGCAGCAAATGCAAGGCCACTCTCACGGTGGACGAATACGGTTATATAAATGGAAGAGAGGTACCCGAGCTACTGACGATTCAGAGAGAACTGCTAGCCTCTTATCTGAACGAGAGAGGCTCGCTCGCTGTAGGTAAAGGAGAGGCCGTCATTCTGAACACTCTCACAGGAGAAAAGGAGAGTCTTAGCGGCGACGTCTCTATGGACTCGAAAGCTCTGTCGGTAGGGGAGAAGAGTTTTTCGCTGGACAACATAAGAGGTTTTTCGACTTATCTGAAGCGCCTGAACGAGTTCAACTACGACCGTACAGTTATAAGGCTGAAGACCGGCCTGTCTTCATACCTTCTCTTTTGCGCCCATGATTTTTTCACTCATAGCCAATGACGAGGCAGATCGAAACTCAGTATTCTATACCGGCGGGTTGCACTCCCCAATTTGAAGCCTATAGAAAAGAAAAGAGAGGAATAATCCTCTCTTTCTCTGGCAGGCGAGGAGGGCCTCGAACCCCCGACCTACGATTTTGGAGACCGTC
>LVBU01000608.1 GCA_001603185.1 Thermotogales bacterium Thermo_02
ATCTTTAGATAATCTATGGGTTTTATGTTTAGTTTTGTTTAGTTTAGTTTTGTTTAAAGATCTGTTGGCAGATTGATCGCAGGTCGCTTGCTCATCATTAACAGATGGATAGCAGATTGATTCGCCGGCACTATCTTCGACAGCATTCTGTTCCTTAACAGAAGACGAGTTGGATTGTATACGGATTGATCCGTCATTGATAGCGGGTTGATAGCTGTTCGCTAGCGGATAGGTAGCAGATTGAATCGCGTATATTCCGGGATTTGACTTCGAACCGGGCTCATATTTTATAAGCCCGGCAGTGACAAGATTCTTTCTCGCTCTGTGCAACTTGCTGGCTGAACAGTCAAGGGTTTCAATGATATTGGAGTTAGGCAACTTGAAAGACTTTGGCCAGTTAAGGGAATTGGCAAACTCGATAAGATGAAAGTACAATCCTATCTCGAGAGAACCGAATTCGTTCTGTCTGAAAACCTTCCAAAAATCCCTAATAAGCTCTATATAATTCATGAATACCTCCGGTTATAGTTTTAGCTTGCCTTGTGGTAGCGGGTAAATCGAGATGCCGGATCAAGCCCGGCATGACGGGAAGGGTACGTCATCGCGTGTCATCCCGTGGAGCCTGCCCTGAAATGATCTCATTCAGGGGTTCTATACTGTCATCCCGTAGTGCTCCTATACGGGATCTCTCTCTTACGCTCTTTCCAAGGACGGGTTCATGCTCCTGGACGAAGGACCAAGGACGGCTCTTCACGCTCTTCTGAATCTCCTATCCGGTTTGAGCCTCTCCTTTATCTCGTATGATTCCTCCGGAAGATAAGAGACGAGCTCGGCGAGGTTCTTGAACGAGAGAAACCTGAAGGGATCACCGAGCCCGAGGACAGTATCGAGTGCGTCCTCTTTGCTCGTTATCCTTATCGTCGGAGAGACCTCGTCCTTCCCGTAGTGATAACCGCTCAGCTTAACCTCTCCTATCCCTTCCCTGTCGAGATACTCGTCGGCCAGCCCCTTCATCTTCTTTGCTCCCTCTTGAAGCGCGATACTCTTGTTCAGCGTCTCCCTTAGAGAGACCTGATCGCTTATCTGCATCTGCTGGTCTAGCTTCTCCATGAGAGGACAGAGAGAGTGATAGAGGCAGTAAGAGCAGTGATCTCCGGCTTCGGGCTCAAACTCACTCTCCATGATCTGCCTTATCCAGGCGATCACATTGCTTCCCGCCTGATCGAGATCCTCCCGAGTCACCTCTCTTGAAGCCACGCAGTCCGCAGAGAGCGAGACCCACTCGACCTTGCCTATATCGTAGCCGTGTCTTGATAGAGCCCAGGCATAGACGAGCAGCCTCTCCCAGTCTGGATTGCCGAACCCCGCCTTGAAATGGGAAAGAACAAAGGATACGTCCTCCGAATTCCGTCCTCCGCTTTCTGAAAGAGCCATGTTCCGCGACGAAGTATGAGGTATGAGGTTAGAGGTAAGAAAACCAAAATCTCTTCGCTCTTCTGACCTCTCTCCTCTAACCTCTAGCCTCAGGTCTTTACCAAGGACGGGTTCATGCTCCGGGACGAAGGACGCCGGACGGGTTTTGGCTCTCCCGCTCTTCTCCTCTCTCGACAACACCTGCCCCACTCCCCTGAAGACAGCCTCCGGCTCGTCAAACGGTACGGGGTTAGAGAACCTGTCAAGAGAGAACGGAACGTCCAGCCCCACGATCTCCTTGCTCTGGAGATACTGAAGCCCAAACTCGACCTGCTCCATATCCCTCGAGAGGTTATCGCTAAATAAAAGCGGAGTCGGTCTGTTTCCGCAGTACCTGTTGAAGATCGCCCTCAAGATCAGGCTGTTATGCTTCCTGCCCTTTCCGTAAGCCTCGGGCAAGCCATAGAGATAACGCAGAAAGAACCTGAAGGGACACTCCATAAACATCATCACGCGTGAATAAGAGAGCGGCAGAGAATCTGCCGCTCCGAAGGGAGGTTGATCTTTGGTCTCGTAGTTAAGCGTGTCGCGCGTCTCAGATAAAGCAAAACGCGAAGGATTTCCGGGAAGGCCCGGAGAATAGTCTCTTTGAGTAAACATTCTTGAAGGAAGATGCCGGATGTAATCGGAACGCACACCCGAGCATCTGGTATTGGACAGATTGCCAACAGAAGTGATACAATTATTCTGTCTTGTAATATTGTTTTTCGTGAGCGGATCTCTGCCGGGAGATCCGCTTACTCTTTTATCATCCATAAAGTGCCTCCTATGAATTGTTTTTTCTTACTCAAAACTCCAAAGCTTCTACTGAACTATCATCTCCTCTCTAGAAAGACGTTACTTCATATGGCCGGATATCGTATCCGATGCTGTAAAGGTACATGAGATCCTTGAAACCGGGCAAAGGCGAGGTCCTGACATAGTAGTGAAAGATCCTCTCGACAGGAACTCCAAGAAGCGTGGCCAAAGCATCGGCATCACGAAAGCGCGGAATAAGATGGCCGTTTTCGATCTCGGAAATGTACTGCTGACCCTTACCGATGAGCTCTCCCAGACCCTTCTGGGTGTAACGCATTCTCAGCCTCTCGTCGCGAAAGAGGTCCATCGATCACTTCCTTTTCACTTTTCTTGCCGGTTGAATTGAACAGCTTACGGGGACAAAGAAACGAAGACAATTTCTGAACAAAAGTTGGAGGATACGGAGAATCGCGAGGACGTTTTGAATGTAAACTGCATTTCGTCTTATTACCTCCTTATGAATTATCTTTTGTTTGTTACATTAACTATGAATCCATTATACCACACACAAAAGGTCTGTCAACAGCTTCAATGGCTATTGTAAAATAATTGAGAAATCTTAAC